>NZ_JBNCAT010000004.1:0-163261 GCF_049808495.1 Acinetobacter sp. G11 | reverse complement strand
AACTTTTCTAAAAAGCTCGAAAATCATTTTAAAGCCTTTGATTTGACTTTCTTTTACCTTAATAACGGATTTGTTTAACGCTAGCATACTTTTTGAAACACCACCAAAAATTTTAAACAGCGGCTTCATTTAAAATTATTTAAATGAGAAGGATCAATAAAATGAAAAAATGCCTTTACCTGATATTTACATTGCTGTGTTGCAATTCACTGGCCTATCCGAATTCGTCTGATACCCGTTTAATGAATACAACCAAGATCATGAAAAATATGGCTTATGGTCCTTCTGCTCAACAAGTCATGGATGTTTATTTACCCACCAAAGCTTTCACAGATAAAACGCCAGTACCGATCATGGTGATGGTCCATGGTGGAGCCTGGAGCATTGGCGATAAAAATAATGCTGCTGTAGTCAAAAACAAAAGGTCTTATTGGAACAAACACAACTGGATATTTATTTCCCTCAACTATCGACTGGTTCCTGAGGTCACCGTACAACAACAAACCCAGGATATTGCAGAAGCACTCATCCATATCCAAAATCAGGCTCAAAATTGGCGTGCCGACCCTAAACGTTTGGTTCTGATGGGACATTCAGCAGGCGCACACTTGGTCAGCTTGCTCAGCACGCGCCCCCTCTGGCTGACATCGCAGCCCCAGCCCTGGCTTGCCACAGTGGCGTTAGACAGTGCTGCCTATAATGTCGAAACCATTATGCAAACCCGACATGCACGGTTTTATGATCAGGCCTTTGGAAATCATCCCTCAAACTGGAAAGCGCTTTCTCCCATCTCTCAACTGCACCAGACTTTACCGGCATTTCTCGCGGTATGCTCCACCATTCGGCCAGACCAGCCCTGTACCCAGGCACAGCAATTTATTCAACAGGCACAAAAATTAGGCACTAAAGCCCAGTTATTGCCTGTCCCACTTTCACACAAGGAAATCAACCAGTCACTTGGACAAAATAACTCCTATACTCAAGCGGTAAATCAGTTTATTCAAAACCATTCCGCTACGGAGAAATGAGCTTATTTCAATCTCATTCAATCTAGAAACGATTTCAGTATTAATTAAGAGAGCTTATCTTTCGATAAACACATTTGATATTCCGCGTAGACCCTAAAACCTCCTCCCAAAATAAGTGCATAAAAAAAGACGCCCGAAGGCGTCTTTTTATTCGTCATTTAACGTCGAATTAGAATTCTTGGTTAAATGCTTGGCTTAATGCTTGGTCTACATCAGAGAAGTCATTTACAAGTGCATGTTCTGCAGCTTCTGCTTCTTGACGACGACGCTCCAAGTGGTAAGCCAGACCAGTACCAGCCGGAATCAGACGACCCACAACAACGTTTTCTTTCAAGCCACGTAAATCATCTTCTTTACCTGTTACAGCCGCTTCAGTTAACACACGTGTTGTTTCCTGGAACGATGCAGCAGAGATGAACGAGTCAGTAGAAAGCGATGCTTTGGTAATACCCATCAATTGACGTTCAAACTTAGCAGGGAACTTGTTCTGCGCAAGAACAGCTTGGTTCTCTTGCATCACGCGGATGTAATCCACTTGTTCGCCTTTAATGAAGCTGGTATCGCCACCGTCAGTGATGTCGACTTTACGCAACATTTGACGCACGATGACTTCAATGTGTTTATCGTTGATTTTTACACCTTGCAGACGGTATACGTCCTGAACTTCGTTCACGATGTAATTGGTCAACGCCACTTCACCTTTCAGACGTAAGATATCATGCGGGTTCTGCGGACCATCAGAAATGGTTTCACCACGGTTCACATGCTCGCCTTCGAACACGTTGATGGTACGCCATTTCGGAATTAACTCTTCGTAGATCTCAGAGCCATCATCCGGAGTGATCACCAGACGGTTCTTGCCTTTGGTCTCTTTACCGAAGCTTACCACACCAGAAATTTCAGCAAGAATTGCATGCTCTTTCGGTTTACGTGCTTCGAACAAGTCAGCTACGCGTGGCAGACCACCGGTAATATCACGGGTACGTGAAGATTCTTGTGGTACACGGCCAATGACATCACCCACACCAATCGTTTCGCCATCACGAACAGAAAGAATCGTGTTTTGTGGCAAGAAGTAGAACTGTTCGCCACCATCAACTGTGTCAAGCACAACTGCAGGACGCAAATCTTTACCTGACGCAGGACGTGAAGTCACTGGCAAGATTTCGATTGTGGTCATACCTGTTGCATCATCAGTTTTCGAGGTCACAGTTACGCCATCAGCGATCTGGCTGAAACGTACTTTACCAGCAACTTCTGTCACAAGTGGATGTGTATGTGGATCCCAAGTCGCCACGATACCGCCTGCCTCAACAGCTTCACCATCTTTCAACAAGATAGATGCACCGTAAGGAAGTTTATAGCGTTCACGTTCACGACCTAAGTCATCCGCAATACCGATTTCACCTGAACGTGAAGTTGATACCAGGTGACCTTTGGCATGTTGTACTGTCTTCACGTTGTGGAAACGTACTGTACCCTTGTTACGAACTTGTACGCTGTTGGCAGCAGAAGTTCGGCTCGCAGCACCACCCACGTGGAACGTACGCATGGTCAACTGTGTACCTGGCTCACCAATTGATTGGGCAGCCATTACACCTACAGATTCACCTGGATTCACCAAGTGACCGCGTGCAAGGTCACGACCGTAACATTTCGCACATACACCGAAGGTAGATTCACAAGAAACGACTGAACGTACTTTAACTTCATCGACACCTGCCTCTTCAAGGAAGGCAGCAATTTTTTCGTCAATCAAGGTATTACGTGGAAGAATCACTTCGTCAGAACCGACTTTCTTCACGTCTTCGGCAACAACACGACCCAATACTCGAGTACCCAAGTTCTCGATTACGTCACCGCCCTGAATGAACGGAGTCATCACCAGACCGCCTAAAGTACCGCAATCAGGCTCGGTGATTACCAAGTCTTGCGCTACGTCTACCAGACGACGGGTCAGGTAACCAGAGTTTGCTGTTTTAAGTGCTGTATCGGCCAAACCTTTACGCGCGCCGTGTGTCGAGATGAAGTACTGAAGTACGGTCAAACCTTCACGGAAGTTGGCTTTAATTGGGGTTTCAATGATCGAACCATCCGGTTTCGCCATCAAACCACGCATACCTGCCAACTGACGAATCTGAGCTGCGGAACCACGGGCACCCGAGTCAGACATCATGTAGATACTGTTGAATGATTTCTGTTTCTCGTCTTCGCCCTGTTTGTTCTTAACAGTAGTGAAAGACAAGTTGTCCATCATCGCTTTAGCAACCTGGTCGTTGGTACGCGCCCAGATATCGACTACCTTGTTATAACGTTCACCGGCAGTTACGAAACCTTGTTCGAATTGCTGTTCGATTTCACGAACTTCAACTTCTGCTTTTTCGATGATCGAGTATTTCGCTGGTGGAATCAGCATGTCTTCCATACCAACAGATACACCAGAACGCGTCGCTTGACGGAAGCCCAGGTACATCAACTGGTCAGCAAAGATAACGGTATCTTTCAGACCCAGTTTACGGTAGCAAGAGTTAATTAACTTAGAGATGTTTTTCTTGGTCATCTCAAGGTTAATTTGCTGGAAGTCCATACCTTCAGGAACAACTTCCCAAAGCAGGCAGCGACCAGGCGTTGTATCAACAATAATGGTTTGTTGTTCACGGTTGCCATTGTCATCAATTACAGTCTGGTGTACACGTGCTTTAACGCGAGCGTGCAAGTCTACCTGACCTGTTGCAAGTGCACGGTTTACTTCGTCAGTATCCGCAAACACCATGCCTTCACCTTTGGCATTGATCGCATCACGCGTGATGTAATACAAGCCCAAGACCACGTCCTGAGAAGGTACGATAATTGGCTCACCGTTCGCAGGAGACAAGATGTTGTTGGTTGACATCATTAACGCACGCGCTTCTAACTGAGCTTCAAGCGTTAATGGTACGTGTACCGCCATTTGGTCACCGTCGAAGTCGGCGTTAAACGCAGCACATACGAGTGGGTGTAGACGGATGGCTTTACCTTCAATCAGGGTCGGTTCAAATGCTTGAAGACCCAAACGGTGAAGGGTTGGCGCACGGTTCAACATCACAGGATGTTGACGGATCACGTGAGCAAGAACGTCCCAAACTTCCGGTGTTTCGCGTTCAACCATTTTCTTCGCAGCTTTAATGGTTGTTGCTTGACCAGACGCTTGCAGTTTCGCAAAGATGAATGGCTTGAACAGTTCAAGTGCCATCTTCTTCGGAAGACCACATTGGTGTAAACGTAAAGATGGACCTACAGTAATTACCGAACGGCCAGAGTAGTCAACACGTTTACCCAACAAGTTTTGACGGAAACGACCTTGTTTACCTTTGATCATGTCTGCCAAAGATTTAAGCGGACGTTTGTTCGAACCGGTAATTGCACGACCACGACGACCGTTATCCAGCAATGCATCTACAGACTCTTGCAACATACGTTTTTCGTTACGTACGATGATGTCTGGAGCCGCAAGGTCAAGAAGACGTTTCAAACGGTTGTTACGGTTGATCACACGACGGTAAAGATCGTTCAAATCAGAAGTCGCGAAACGGCCGCCTTCAAGAGGAACCAACGGACGAAGGTCTGGTGGAAGAACTGGCAATACAGTTAACACCATCCATTCAGGCTTGTTGTTTGACTCTTTGAATGCTTCCATCAACTTCAGACGTTTAGATGCTTTTTTAAGCTTCGTTTCTGAAGTTGTGTTTGGAATTTCTTCACGCAGACGTGAAATTTCAGCTTCAAGATCGATGTCTTTCAACAGGTCCTGAACAGCTTCTGCACCCATTTTCGCGCTGAATTCATCACCGTGTTCTTCTAGCGCCGTGAAGTATTCTTCATCGTTCAGAAGCTGGTATTTCTCAAGCGGAGTCATACCTGGATCAGTTACAACGTAAGATTCGAAATACAATACGCGTTCGATATCACGTAAAGTCATATCTAGAAGCAAACCGATACGGCTTGGTAATGATTTCAGGAACCAGATGTGTGCAACTGGAGAAGCCAATTCGATGTGACCCATACGTTCACGACGAACTTTCGCAGTTGTTACTTCAACGCCACATTTTTCACAAATGACGCCTTTGTATTTCATACGCTTGTATTTACCACACAAGCATTCGTAATCTTTGACTGGACCAAAAATTTTGGCACAGAACAAACCGTCACGTTCAGGTTTGAAGGTACGGTAGTTGATTGTCTCTGGCTTTTTAACTTCACCATGAGACCATGACTTAATCATTTCTGGTGACGCAAGACCAATACGGATGCGATCAAACTCTACTGGAGCATGACCATCAGAATCCGTCTTTTTGCGCATGATATCGAGCAAGTCTTTCAATTTTTTTCTCCGTGTGTTGTGGAGATTTTCACTTCACAACTGGGTCACAAATATTGTTTTTTAACTGAAATTTGGAATCTCCCCTAGCCCCTCTTTAATAAAGAGGGGGAACTTTCCCCCTTTGGAAAAGGGGGTCAGGGGGATTTAATTAGTCACCATTTTTCAGTTCAATGTTGATACCTAAAGAACGGATCTCTTTAGTCAATACGTTGAACGATTCAGGCATGCCCGGATCCATATAATGGTTGCCATCTACAATGTTCTTATAGATGCGGGTACGGCCTTCAACGTCATCCGACTTAACAGTAAGCATTTCTTGAAGCGTATAAGCTGCACCGTATGCTTCCAGTGCCCAGACTTCCATCTCACCGAAACGCTGACCACCGAACTGGGCTTTACCACCCAATGGTTGTTGCGTTACTAGAGAGTAAGAACCTGTAGAACGCGCATGCATCTTGTCATCAACCAAGTGGTTCAGTTTCAGCATGTACATGTAACCTACAGTTACTGGACGGTCAAAACGCTCACCGGTACGACCATCATACAATACAGTTTGACCGGTACGTGAAATGCCACCAAGTTCAAGCAATTCTTTGATTTGCGATTCTTCAGCACCATCGAATACAGGAGTCGCTAAAGGAACACCCTTACGAAGGTTACCTGACAATGCCAAGATTTCATCATCAGTCAGGCTGTCCAGATCTTCTTGCTGACCGCCAACTTTGTTGTAGATCTTGTCCAGGAAGTCACGAAGCTCAAGCACGGTACGTTGCTCTTTCAGCATCTTGTCGATCTTGTCACCCAGACCCTTCGCTGCCATACCCAAGTGAGTTTCCAGAATCTGGCCCACGTTCATACGTGACGGTACGCCTAGCGGGTTAAGCACCACGTCTACAGGTACACCGTTGGCATCGTGCGGCATGTCTTCAACAGGTAGAATGTTTGATACAACACCCTTGTTACCGTGACGACCAGCCATCTTATCACCCGGCTGGATGCGACGTTTAACGGCAAGGTAAACCTTAACCACTTTCAATACGCCAGTAGTCAGTTCATCGCCAGTAGAAAGTTTGCGTTTTTTCTCTGCAAATTTCTCGTCAATCTCTTGGCTCTTCTCTTTCAAGAACACTTGAATTTGAGTTAAGCGCTCAGCGATCGCTTCATCACTTGGCTGGATATCCAGCAAGTCAACCAGCTCTAAACCAGACAATACTTCTTCAGTCAGCTTGTCACCACGTTTAGTGGTACCGCCACCGTTAGATTCCTGACCTTTCAACAAGCGAACAATACGTTCACGCGCTGCTTCTTCGAAGATTTTGAATTCTTCTTTCAAGTCTTTACGGTAAGCATCCAATTGCGCTTTTTCAATTGCTTGAGCACGTTCGTCTTTTTCAAGACCGTCACGTGTAAACACTTGAACGTCAATTACAGTACCTTTCACGCCTGAAGACACGCGTAAAGAAGAGTCTTTCACGTCAGCTGCTTTTTCACCGAAGATTGCACGAAGCAGTTTTTCTTCCGGAGTTAACTGCGTTTCACCTTTAGGCGTTACTTTACCTACAAGAATGTCACCCGCTGTTACTTCAGCACCGATGTAAACAATACCTGATTCGTCCAGTTTAGACAGTGCAGCTTCGCCAACGTTAGGAATATCGGCAGTAATTTCTTCTGCACCTAACTTGGTATCACGCGCCACACATGACAATTCCTGAATGTGAATCGACGTTAAACGGTCTTCTTGAAGAACGCGTTCAGATAACAAGATCGAGTCTTCGTAGTTGTAACCGTTCCAAGTCATGAACGCTACGCGCATGTTTTGACCCAGTGCCAATTCACCGCCATCAGTTGATGGACCATCAGCAAGTACGTCACCACGACCAACTTGATCACCCAGTTTCACCAGAACTTTCTGGTTAATACAGGTGTTCTGGTTTGAACGTGTGTATTTGATCAGGTTGTAGATATCTACACCCGCTTCACCCGCAACCATTTCGTCTTCGTTGACACGAATAACAACACGAGAAGCATCTACAAATTCGATGCGACCACCACGTTTCGCCAGAACACATACACCTGAGTCATGCGCTACGTTTGCTTCCATACCGGTACCAACAAGCGGCTTGTCGGCAATCAACGTAGGAACAGCCTGACGTTGCATGTTTGAACCCATCAATGCACGGTTCGCATCATCGTGTTCAAGGAATGGAATCAGTGATGCTGCAACAGATACAACCTGCTGAGCTGATACGTCCATATGCGTCACTTTTTCAGGAGGCATACGTACGAATTCACCTTGGTGACGTACAGAAACGAATTCTTCAGTCAGGTTGCCATCTTTATCTACACCAGAGTCGGCCTGTGCAATCACAGTACCTACTTCTTCAATTGCAGATAAGTATTCAACTTCGTCCGTTACACGGCCTTCAACCACTTTACGGTAAGGTGTTTCCAGGAAACCGAAATTGTTTGCTTTCGCATATACAGACAATGAGTTGATCAAACCAATGTTTGGACCTTCAGGCGTCTCAATTGGACACACACGGCCGTAGTGAGTTTGATGTACGTCACGTACTTCGAAGCCCGCACGTTCACGTGTCAAACCACCAGGACCGAGTGCTGATACACGACGTTTGTGTGTAATTTCAGACAACGGGTTGTTTTGGTCCATGAACTGAGACAACTGGCTTGAACCAAAGAATTCTTTGATTGCAGCAGCAACAGGTTTCGCGTTGATCAAATCTTGCGGAGACAGGTTGTCAGTTTCAGCTTGGCTTAAACGTTCTTTAACAGCACGTTCTACACGAACCAGACCAACACGGAACTGGTTTTCTGTCATTTCACCAACAGAACGAACACGACGGTTACCTAAATGGTCGATATCGTCGACTTCACCTTTACCGTTACGAATTTCAACCAATGTTTTAAGTACATCAGTGATATCTTCGTTAGACAAGATACCTTCAACTTCACGAGACTTCTGGTCAGTACCGACTTCGTAAGGACGACCCAAACGACGGTTGAACTTCATACGACCGACTGGAGACAAGTCATAACGTTCAGAAGAGAAGAACAGGTTGTTGAACAGGTTCTCAGCAGCTTCTTTTGTTGGTGGCTCGCCTGGACGCATCACTTTGTAGATTTCTACCAGTGCTTCTTCGCGACCAGTGGTTGTATCGGCACGTAAAGAGTCAGCAATGAATGAACCGCGGTCGATGTCATTGGTGAACAATACGTTAAATTGTTTTACGCCGCCTTCAGCCAATTTCACCATGATCTCATGGCTCAATACAGTATTGGCTGGAATCACATCGCCATCACGCAAGGTGATGTCTTCAGCAGTAATACGCTCGTACAGGTACTCATCAGGAACTGAAAGCTTGGTCAAGCCAGCAGCTTCCATTTGACGTACGTGACGCGCATTGATACGTTTACCTTGCTCTACAATCACTTTACCGTCGTTGTCGGCAATATCGAATTGCGCCATTTCGCCACGCAGGCGTTCTGGAACCAGGTCAATCTGGTAGCTACCCATGTCAAGATACACAGGTACTTTTTCGTAGAACATGTCCAGGATTTGTTCGTTGCTATAACCCAAGGCACGAAGAACCACAGTCGCAAGCAATTTACGACGACGGTCAATACGAACGTAGACCAGATCTTTGGCATCGAATTCGAAATCCAGCCATGAACCACGGTAAGGAATGATACGTGCAGAATAAAGAACTTTACCGCTAGAATGTGTTTTGCCTTTATCGTGGTCAAAGAACACACCTGGTGAACGGTGTAATTGAGATACGATTACACGCTCAGTACCATTGATGACAAAAGTACCGTTTTCTGTCATGAGCGGCATTTCACCCATGTACACTTCTTGTTCACGTACGTCTTTAATTGATTTGGTTTCGCGATCTTTCAAGATCAAACGAATTTTTACACGCATTGGTGCTGCATAAGTTGAACCGCGTAAAATACATTCACGCACGTCAAACTCAGGCTTACCAAGACTATACTCAACAAATTCTAAAGCAGCATTGCCAGAATAACTTTCAATAGGAAAAACTGAACGAAATGCGGCTTGGAGACCGATATCTTCGCGGTTTTTTGGTGTTTTGCCATCTTGTAAGAATGTTCGGTACGAGTCGACCTGAATCGCGAGCAAGTACGGAGCATCCATGACGCTAGGCAATTTACCAAAATTCTTACGGATCCGTTTCTTTTCGGTATATGAGTATGCCATCTGGAGTCCTCGGAAAGTAAACTAAGCCCGCCTGCAGAACGGACCTAGAAGGAATTACACAGGCCGATATGGCCACCACTTTTTACAAATGCTGCAATTTTTAGTGGTATTAAAACGCTTAGCAATATTTTCAAATATAAAAAATATTGATAAACATTTGATATTATTGATTATTATAATAATTGATGCTTTTTTACACCAATCAAACAAAAATCGAGCCGATAATTGTAACGCAAAAAGGCTGATGACCCAAGAGCCATCAGCCAATTTTTGGGGTCAATTTAAAATTAGACCCCGATCGAAATTACTTAACAGTAACTGTAGCACCAGTTTCTTCAAGTTTTTTCTTAAGCTCTTCAGCTTCTTCTTTAGAAACGCCTTCTTTAAGAACTGAAGGAGCGCCTTCAACCATGTCTTTAGCTTCTTTCAAGCCAAGACCAGTGATTTCACGAACTGCTTTAATTACAGCTACTTTGTTAGCACCAAAAGAAGTCAACTCAACGTTGAATTCAGTTTGTTCTTCAGCAGCAGCAGCAGCGCCAGGAGCAGCAGCAACAGCTACAGCAGCAGCAGATACGTTGAATTTTTCTTCGAAAGCAGAAATAAGTTCAACAAGTTCAAGAACAGTTTTTTCAGCTACTGCGTTTAGGATTTCTTCGTTAGTTAAAGCCATGAGAATAACTCCAAATGGGGATTGAATGGTGTGAAAGTAAATTTAAGCTTATGCAGCTTCTGACTCGTTTTTCTCTTTGAGCGCAGTAATAAGGCGACCCAATTTCGAAATAGGAGCTTGAAGAACGTTTGCAAGCATAGTAAGCGCTTTTTCTTGGTTTGGAAGGTTTGCGATAACGCTAACTTCAGCACCTTGATAAACTTTGCCGTCAAATGCAGCAGCTTTAAGTTCAAATGCTTTGTTCGTTTTAGCAAATTCTTCAAACAAGCGAGCAGCAGCACCCATGTCGTCTTCAGAAGTTGAGAAAGCTAAGATTGTTGGGCCAACAAGGTTGTCATTCAAGATATTGAATTGAGTATCTTGAAGAGCACGTTTAGCCAAAGTGTTACGCACGATACGTGTGTGAACACCTAGTTTACGAGCTTCAACACGAAGAGCAGTTAATTGCTCAACAGTTAAACCTTGGTAGTCAGCAACAACAGCAGCAAATGCAGTAGAAGCAACTTCAGCTACTTCAGCTACGATCTGTTTTTTGCCTTCGATAAGAAGAGCCATTGTAAAACCTCCTAACGGTGATTTATGCACTTACAAAGAAGTACACTCCCAATTCGTAAGGCCATCACTGGACTTACACGCGGAGGATGAACAAATCACACCACCGCGTCTACTCGGACTGGACTTTTAAGAAGTGAGCTCCGAAGAACTTCCCTCGCCCGAGGTCTTTGACGCTGACAAATTTACATTTATCAATTCAAAGTTTGCCTAAGCTACACAAGAGAACCGAAACCAGTTTTTCTTGCGTAAGTTTTAAAGCAGTGCTTTAAAACTTACTCAGGGCTTTAAAATTCTTTTCTAAGTCAAACTTAGTTAGTTACGTTTGCTACATCAATAGTAAGACCAGGACCCATAGTTGAGCTTAAAGTGATCTTTTTGATGTAAACACCTTTAGAAGTAGCAGGTTTTGCTTTCTTAAGGTCAGCTACAAGAGCTTCAACGTTTTGACGAACAGCAGCAGCTTCAAAGCCAACTTGACCGATCGCAGCGTGGATGATACCCGCTTTGTCTACACGGTAACGTGCTTGACCAGCTTTAGCGTTTTTAACCGCGCCAGCTACGTCAGGAGTTACTGTACCCACTTTAGGGTTTGGCATTAAGCCACGTGGACCAAGAATCGTACCAAGTTTACCTACAACGCGCATTGCATCTGGAGCAGCAATGACTACGTCAAAGTCAAGGTTACCCGCTTGGATGCTTTCAGCAAGGTCATCAAAACCAACGATGTCTGCGCCTTCAGCTTTAGCAGCTTCAGCAGCAGCGCCTTGAGCAAACACAGCAACACGTACAGTTTTACCTGTACCTGCAGGAAGTGTAGTCGCGCCACGAACAACCTGGTCAGATTTACGAGGGTCAACACCTAGGTTTACTGATACATCCAAAGATTCTTTGAATTTAGCAGCAGGAAGGCTAGTTAAAACTTGTACTGCTTCTTCCAAAGTGTAAACTTTGTTTGCTTCTACAGCAGCAGCAATGGCTTTTTGACGTTTAGTTAACTTTGCCATGTCTTATAGCTCCACTTCCAAGCCCATAGAACGCGCAGAACCAGCAATGGTACGTACACGTGCGTCTAAATCAGCACCAGTTAAATCTGGTTCTTTAGTAGTCGCAATTTCTTCTAACTGAGCGCGAGTCAACTTACCAACTTTAGTTTTGTTCGGTACAGCTGAACCCTTTTGAATACCAGCAGCTTTCTTAAGAAGAATAGCAGCAGGTGGAGTTTTCATGATGAATGTGAACGACTTGTCGTTGTACACAGTAATCACTACAGGAATTGGAAGACCTGGTTCAACTTTTTGTGTTGCAGCATTGAATTCTTTACAGAATGCCATGATGTTAACACCACGTTGACCTAGTGCAGGACCAATCGGTGGAGATGGATTCGCTTTACCAGCTGGAACTTGCAGCTTGATATAGCCGTCAATCTTCTTAGCCATTTCAAATTACCTCTGGGTACAAACGCCGCTAGGCTCCCCAACATTATTCACGTAACAAAACTGTTACAACAACAATGCCCGATCCATAACAAATCGGGCGTTTTCAATCCAGCTTAAATCAGTTCGCTTTTTCGACTTGACGAAATTCGAGCTCAACCTGAGTTGGACGATTGAATACATTGATTGTCAACGTTAAACGTGACTTCTCGTAAAGAACTTCTTCCACCACACCTTTAAAGTCTGTGAATGGACCATCAATAACGAGTAATTCTTCGCCTGGCTCAAACATCGTCTTAGGACGAGGCGCTTCACCAGTATTGCGTACACGTGCAAGAATCGCATCAGCTTCTTTTTGCGTAATTGGTGCAGGTTTCTCTGCTGTACCACCAATGAAACCCAATACTTTTGGACACTCTTTAACAATGTGCCAGGTATCATCATTCATTTCCATTTCGACCAATACATAGCCAGGAAAGAATTTACGCTCTGATTTACGCTTCTTGCCATCCTTCATCTCTACCACTTCTTCGGTAGGAACCAGGACTTCACCAAAGCTATCGGCTACAGCGCTACGCTGGATTCGATCATTAAGTGAACGCATCACTTGTTTTTCATAACCTGAATAGGCATGAATAATGTACCAACGTTTCATAGCTCTTTTACCCGATAAAAAACTTCATTAACCAGCCCAAGATGTAATCAAAACACCACAAAACAATGGCAGCGATTACAACAACAGCAAGAACATGCCAGGATGTGGACACTGTTTCCTGCTTAGTCGGCCAAGTCACACGACGCAGCTCAATTCGAGAGTCTTTCAACAAACGAACAAAGCCTTTGCCTTGATGGGTGGCGTATAATAAACCTAAAGCCACTACGATACAAGCCAAAATTACTCCAACGCGCACCCAAACATTGTTGGCAGGTGCCCAATACGCTGGCAAATACTGACCCACCATGGCTGCACCGATTAATAAAATCAATGCGATAACCCATAGAACAATATCTAAAGGGGAACCAGAATTAACAACTTCAGCAGAATTATTTCTTTGTGGAATTGGCGCTTCGCTTAATGCGTCACGCGATTTATCATTCGACATTTTTGTACTCGTCGTAGGCTTCGCGACTTATTATATGACAATTTAACCAGCATCAAGCTTTTTTTTAAAAAAATGGCAGGCCAGGAGGGACTCGAACCCCCAACATTCGGTTTTGGAGACCGACGCTCTACCAATTGAACTACTGACCTACAGTACAAATCGGGAACTTAAGTCCCCGATCTGTAATTTAACTTATGGTTGCTATTATGCAGTTACTTTAGCAACAACACCAGCACCAACTGTACGACCACCTTCACGGATCGCAAAACGTAGACCTGGGTCCATTGCGATTGGGTGGATCAATTCTACTGACATTTCTACGTTGTCACCAGGCATAACCATTTCAACGCCTTCTTTCAACTGGATTGCGCCAGTTACGTCAGTTGTACGGAAATAGAACTGTGGACGGTAACCGTTAAGGAATGGAGTGTGACGACCACCTTCTTCTTTAGAAAGTACGTATACTTCTGCATCGAATTTAGTGTGCGGCTTGATTGTACCTGGCTTAGCCAATACTTGACCACGTTGAACGTCTTCACGTTTAGTACCACGTAGAAGAACACCACAGTTCTCGCCTGCACGACCTTCGTCAAGCAGTTTACGGAACATTTCAACGCCAGTTACAGTTGTTTTAACTGTGTCTTTAATACCTACGATTTCAACTTCTTCGCCTACTTTCACGATACCTGATTCAACACGGCCAGTTACTACTGTACCACGACCAGAAATTGAGAATACGTCTTCGATTGGCATCAAGAATGCTTTGTCGATTGCACGTTCTGGTTCTGGGATGTAAGAGTCAAGCGCTTCAACAAGAGCAAGAACTGAAGACTCGCCGTATTGACCAGCGTCACCGTTAAGTGCAGCCAAAGCTGAACCACGGATAACAGGAGTGTCATCACCAGGGAAGTCATAAGTAGAAAGAAGTTCACGAACTTCCATTTCAACCAGCTCAAGAAGCTCTTCGTCGTCTACAAGGTCACATTTGTTCAGGAACACAAGGATGTAAGGTACACCTACCTGGCGAGACAAAAGGATGTGTTCACGAGTTTGTGGCATAGGACCGTCAGTCGCAGCACATACAAGGATCGCACCGTCCATCTGAGCAGCACCAGTGATCATGTTTTTAACATAATCGGCGTGTCCTGGGCAGTCTACGTGAGCGTAGTGACGAGTTGGAGAATCGTATTCTACGTGTGAAGTATTAATTGTAATACCACGTGCTTTTTCTTCTGGTGCAGAGTCAATTGCTGCGTAATCTTTCGCTTCACCGCCGTAAGTTTTTGCACAGATAGTTGCAATTGCAGCAGTTAAAGTAGTTTTACCATGGTCGACGTGACCAATTGTGCCCACGTTTACGTGTGGCTTATTACGTTCGAACTTAGCCTTAGCCATGTTTATATTCCTCGTTTACGTCGAACACAATTCTGAGTAAAACTCAGCATCGACTTATCGCTTTAAAAACCAAACACCCAATACTTGAAAAGCAGACTAATAAGCCTGCTTTTTAAAATTTTTGCAACAATGTTGCCAAACTGTATCTGGAGCTCTTATCGAGATTTGAACTCGAGACCTCTCCCTTACCAAGGGAGTGCTCTACCACTGAGCTATAAGAGCAAATAAAAACTTCAATGGAGCGGGAGACGAGGGTCGAACTCGCGACATGTAGCTTGGAAGGCTACCGCTCTACCAACTGAGCTACTCCCGCACGATGTTGGTACAAACCACTTATTGAAGTCTTAAAATTGGTGGTGAGAGAAGGATTCGAACCTTCGAAGCTTACGCGACAGAGTTACAGTCTGTTCCCTTTGACCGCTCGGGAATCTCACCATTTTACACTTACTTCAGTGTCGTTCTTTTACCCCACTACTCAAACTTTCTAAGATGGTGCCGGCACACGGATTCGAACTGTGGACCTACTGATTACAAGTCAGTTGCTCTACCAACTGAGCTATGCCGGCGTTTCTTAGTGTTTCGTACGTTTCGTATCGGAACGGTGTGCAGTTTAGCAAAACTTAGAATCCGTGCAAGTGTTTTTTTCAAAAAAACCGTCAAAAACTCATAAAATCAACCCGTTTGATGATAATTCAACCGCTTTGATCACTGCGCGAGCTTTTATCTGGGTTTCATTCCACTCAGATTCAGGATTTGAGTCATAAACCAGACCTGCCCCAGCCTGAACATAAACCTTATTTTCACGAATTACACAGGTTCGAATGGCAATCGACATGTCCATTTCACCATGCCAGCCTAAATAACCTACAGCGCCACCAAAAATTCCGCGTTTGACCGGCTCGACTTCGTCAATAATTTCCATGGCACGGATTTTGGGTGCGCCTGAAAGCGTCCCTGCCGGGAAAGTGGCTTTAAACACATCCAGCGCATCGACATCATCACGGACTTCACCCTGCACATTCGAGACAATATGCATGACGTGCGAATAACGTTCGATCACCATTTTATCGGTAACCTGCACTTTACCGATTTTTGACACACGCCCGACATCGTTACGACCCAAGTCAATCAGCATCAAATGCTCGGCAATCTCTTTTTCATCGGACAGTAAATCTTGCTCAAGCGCCAAATCTTCTTCTTTGGTTTTGCCGCGTGGACGTGTACCTGCCAAAGGACGAACGGTCGCGATGCCATTTTCCAGGCGTGATAAAATTTCTGGTGAAGATCCGACAATATGAAATGGCTTTTGATTATCTAAAGTCTGGCCTTGTACCAAGAACAGATACGGCGATGGATTCAGATGACGCAGTGCACGATACACCTGTAAAGGCTCACCATCGAAGTCCGAGACCATACGATGCCCCGGCACCACCTGCATCACATCGCCCGCTTTAATATATTCCTTCACCTTGGCAATCGACTCGATAAACTTGTCATGCCCGGTCAAAGACTCAAAATGGGGAGCGGTATGTTTTTTGGCTTGCAGGCTAATGGGTGTTGCCAGTATTTCTTCCAATTTATCTAGCTGCGCTTGAGCTTTAGCATAGGCTTCAGGCTCATTGACATCCGCATGCACAATCAGGAACAAGGTATCTTTTAAATTGTCAAATACAATGACGGTTTTAGACAGCATCATCCAGATATCTGGCAAGCCCACCGGATCGGCTTCAGGCACATTTTTTAGGCGCGGTTCAATATAGCGTACCGAGTCATAGCCAAAATAGCCCACCAGCCCCCCGGTGAAGCTCGGCAAATCAGGCAAATCTTTTTGGGTCGGCACATGGAACTGCGCCTGAAAATCACGGATATATTGGAATGGATCGCTACATGGCTGAGTATCAACAGAACCATCCACCTGCTGAACGGTTAATACACCGCGATTGCATGAAAAAACAGTGGACTCACCGAGACCGATAATGGAATAACGCGCCCAGTTTTCTCCACCCTCAACCGATTCAAACAGATAGGCCTGACTGTGGTCTTTCAGACGCGCAAAGACAGATAATGGGGTTTCAGTATCGGCCAAACGCTGACGATAAACCGGGATCAGGTTATAACCCTCAGATTGTAACTGTTGGAATTGAGCTTGAGTTGTCATGAGTATTCTCTATATGTTTTCGATATGGCTGGTTTACGTTTGTTTTCCTGTAGTCTGACTTAGTTTCGCCATCGAAAAACCATAAAATTTCTCATTCCGTCATCCTCAATTTTCACTTATTGCGCGAGTAATTCTGTTAAATCATCAACCACTTGTTGCGGCTGGCAATCATGAATATCTTCACCATGATTATAGCCATAGCTCACCACAATACAATCAACTCCTGCACGTCTTGCTGCTTCCACATCATTGCTGGAATCACCAATCATTAAGGTTTCTGCCGCAGTGACATCATACTCATCAACACAAAACAGTAGCTGCCGAGGATGGGGTTTCCGCTCTTCAAAACGGTCCCCGCCAATCACATCCACAAAATAATGACTCAAGCCCAGCGCCTCAACAATCGCACGTGCCGGCTGTTCGGGTTTGTTGGTGACACAAATCATTTGCTTATTGTTGCTTAAGCCCCAATCAAGAAATGCAACCACCCCTTTAAAAGGCTGGGTATCCACACAGGGGTCTGCATTATAAATATTTAAAAAAGTCGTCAACAATTGCTGATGCTGCGCAGGGTCCACCTTTCCGGTGAGATATTGCAAAGTGCTATGGCAAAAAACAGAGGTCCCCTTGCCAATCCAGGTGCGCACCTGCTCCTCAGTCACGCTCGGTAATTGCAAGGCATTCAGGCTCATGTTCATGGCCCGGTATAGATCTGATGCTGAGTCAACTAAAGTGCCATCCAGGTCAAATAAAATCAGTTCACGGCTTGCAAGTTTTGCTACAGACATCATTTCCCTCTCACGATTTATTTTAACCCATACCCATACAATGAAGGCATGCGATTGCATGCCTTCATTGTATGTCGCATGCAGGCTTATTTAAAGAATAACCAGGCAATGATTGCCAGAATAATCAATACAACAATGGAGATTAGGCCCACGGATGCATTTTTCTGCTCCTCTTTGACCTGCTCTACACGGGATACTGGTGTTTCAACCGCAATTGGCTTTTGCTTCTCGGGAATGGCACTCAGGTCCACACCTTCAGGAATCGGTGCCGGTTTCGGGATGGCAACCCCTTGTGGCATACCATCACGGCTCAGCTGGACATTGGCATCACGCTCGGTCAGTTCCGGCATGCCCTGATCATTCATTTGCTGCGCTGCAGTCTTTGCTGCTGGCTCAACCGGTTCTGCTGCCGCAGTCTCAGAAACTGCCACTGCTTCTGCAGGTTGTGCGCTGGTCGGCACACTTTCTGTTTCAGTTAAAGCAGGCTCAATGTCTTTAGCAGGTGCAAGCACGGAAAATTTCAAACCTGCGAACTGAACGATATCCCCTTCTTTTAACAGGGTTTCATGCTCAATACGCAAGTCATTGACGAAGGTGCCATTGGATGAATTCAAATCTTGCAGCCATAAGGCCTGGTCTTTAAGCAAGAAAGCCGCATGCTTGCGGGAAATTTCCCCCGCCTGCAACACGATATCTGCGCTCTGATGGCGACCGACCAACATATCACGGTCGATGCTGATTTCCTGTCCCGTTAATTCACCGGTAATTGCTTGTATTTTCCAAGTCATGAAATGCACTTCTCTTTGTGATTTTTCATCATCATATCACGGCAAATATTCAATTCTTAAACCACGCTGTTAAGAACCCGAACGAATCGTAGTCGTGGTCACGGTATTTTTGGTTTTTTTAACCTCAGTCACCGGCACACTAACTTTTTGTTTCTGCACGACCGGCTCAATTGCAACCGGTGTGCTAAACGTAGCTGCATTCGGCTGATTCTGGGTTGCGGATGGCAGGGTTTGATAAAGAGGAGCTTTCGGTGCCGATGGCGTGACCGGAATTCGCTGCTGATAAATGTCTTCTACATTTTCCGGCAATTTGGCAAAACTGCCATCCCGATCCATGGCCAACTGCAAGCTGTACAACTGGCTATAACGCTGCTGCGACAAACGGCGCACATCATTCTTATCTCCAACAATGGTTGGGTGGATAAACACCAGCAAATTGCGCTTCTCATTGGATTTGGCATCGGCACGGAATAAACGCCCCAGACCTGGGATTGCCCCCAAACCTGGTACCGACTGACGCGAATGAATCGAGTTATCGGAAATTAAGCCACCCAACACAATGGTCTGCCCATGCTCAGCCAGAATCGAGGTTTTAATGGCACGCTTGCTGGTGACCAGATCCTGCGCCTGACCTTTGTCCTGCACCGCAGAAACTTCCTGCTCGACTTCAAGACGAACCGAACCGCCCTCGCCAATATGCGGCACCACCTTTAAAGTGACACCAACATCCTTACGTTCTACCGTGGTATACGGATTCAACCCTGCGGAAGTCGTGGTTGCGGAACCGGTCACAAACGGAACGTTCTGTCCCACCACAATATAGGCTTCTTCATTGTCCATGGTGACAATGGAAGGTGTGGACAGCAGATTGGACTTGGTCTTGCTTTTTAGGGCCTGAATCAATGCGCCATACAGTTTGCGTGAACCGTTATCACCTTCTTTATAATCTCCAAGCAGCAATGAAGTACCGGTGCCCAATTTGGCCGCAGCACCTGCCGCACCACTGGTTACATATCCAGCGGCAAGCTCGGCAATACTTGCACCGACATTGCTAAAGTTGATTAAGCCGACGCCGTTGGTCAGATCACCCAAAGCCCACTGCACACCCAGCTGATCGGCATCATTGCCTTCCACTTCAATAATGGCGGCTTCAATCAGGACCTGTTGACGACGGATATCCAGCTGCTGAATGGCGGATTCAATTTCACGCATCAGTTGTGGATCAGCTTTCACTACCAATGAATTTTGGCTGTCATCAGCAATAATACTGACGCCATTAGCATTAAAACTGGTGATGCTATTCTGATTGCTACTGTTTGATCCTGCACCCAGATTAATACTTGGGGTCGAAATACTGGAAGAACTGCTGCTGGATGAGCTACTGCCCGAATTGTTATTGTTTGAATTGTTCATCACATTATTGTTTGATGAACTATTTGAATTGGATGAACCGGATAACGACTGACCAGACACCAAGCCCTGTAAAATTTCCGCCAGGTTTTTGGCACTGGCATATTTTAAGCGAAACACTTTTAAACCACCCAAACGATCTGCTGCCGGTACATCCAGCATTTCAATCATCTGGCGGATGCGTTTGCGTGTTGCGGTGTCACCTTTCAATACAATGCGGTTGGTGCGGGTATCTGCAATGATACGGATACGGGAACCTTTTAAATCTCTGGTTGCACCGGTAGAGCTCATGGATTCCAACAAACCAATCATTTCTTCAGCCTGACTAGATTGCAGGCTCACCGCTTCAATGTCATTTTGTCCGGTACCATCCAGATTACGGATAATGGTTTCCAGCTGATAAATATTGCTGGCACGGTCTGACACAATCAGTGCATTGGTTCCAGCCACTGCCGACAAATGGGCAAATTGCGGCATCAATGGACGGATGGCAGGAATCAGGTCATTCGGGTTGGTGTTTTCCAGCCAGATCACCCGTGTCACAATCTGGTCCCCAGTCGCACGGTGCTTGCTGTCAAAAGGCACACCGGAACTTTTAACATTGCTATCTGGAACCAGTTTGATGGTATTGCCTGAAGGAATGGCGACCACACCATTCACGTTCAATACGCCCAGAAACAGATCGTAGACTTCGGCTTTATTTAAAGGCTTATTGGAAATGACCGTGACATTGCCGCGCACACGTGGATCAACAGCAAAATTCTTCCCGGTAATATCAGCTACTTCATTAATAAATGCAGTTAAATCAGCATCTCGTAAGTTGATTTTCCATGTTTGTGCTTGAGTAGAGGTACTCACCATAGCAATCAGGGGTGCAGCCGCGAATAAAGCCCAAACTGGACGATGATGATTAAATAAAGCCATAAAGTTCCGTGCTTCCTAATCCTGTAAGGTGACGATGCATCACTTAAAAATTTTGTTGAATGGTCATCACTTGATCACCACGCTTTATTTCTATTTTGACCTGACCTTCACGTCGAGCCTGTTCCAGCAACTGGGCATCACTTTGCCCCTGCCCCACAGCCTGTCCATTTAAAGACATGATCCGGTCACCGGGTTGTAGCCCCAACTTACTGCGCAATGCTGCCGGTGTTCTTGCCGTAACTTCATAGCCTCCACTCGCTGCATTGACCCCCATATCTTTTAAATACTGATCGCGGTCTTCCTGTATTTTCTGTACTGCCTGCCCTAAAGCATTTTGTTCCTGGCTGGGCATAGGCGGTGTGGTCTGATTATTCATCGGCAAGCTGTTTGTTGCTACCGGCGGAACAATGCTTTGATCCAGACCATTTTCCATACCTTTAAATTGCAGTTCTCGCGTAGCCCCATTACTTTGACGCAACACCACCCGGTCCCAATACACTTCAGCCAGCTGATAAGAGGTCGGGGCAATATTTTCGCCGACCCGATAGCGATCTGACTGATCATTGACTTTAATCACTGCCGAGGAAAATTGATTTGGATAACCAACCACCACACCTTGCAAAATCAAATTGGCAGTATCTTCTGCCGCAGCTGTTCTGCCCGCTTCCTGAAACAGGGCAAATGAAGAAATATTGGGTACCTGCGGCTGCTGTGAGCCCAGTTCAACACGATCCAGCTGCATGACCTGAGGCGGCGCCACCAGCAGCCAGAAAATGTTTGCCAACTTCCAGCATAAATATAAAATCAGCAGAACCAAGAATAAAGGCGCAATCCGGTCCGCCTGTTTCCAGTTGAATTGTTGAATTTTTTCTAGCCACTGATTCATTAGAGGCCACCTTTAAACAAAGGTTGGCGCGAACTCACTACATAGGTATCCAAACCAGCTTTTCCATTATAAGAAGCAATATTCAGCAGCAGACGCTGAGTCAATTGCACATCAAGCATCAAGTTTTGATCCAGCTCCAATGCCATCAGTTTTTGATCACGCTGATCCCGTATATCAAAGAGCAGCTTATTATTTTCATCCGACAATTTTCCTTTCAAGGAAGGAATATTCATTTGATCCTGACGCTGGGCATAATTATAAACCAGCTCCCCCCCCACCCATTGCAACTGACCATCAGCCCGAGCAAAACCCTGTTCTTTTTTAAAATTAAAATGAATATCCTGCAATTGAATGGCATTGGCCGGCCACTGCCATTCCACCAGATGTTTCAGCGTTTCCGGTGCAACCTGACCATTCAAGTCATGAACCATGATTTTTTTGCCAAAACCATAGCCAACAACAGCATCCAGTTGGGTATTCCCACTATGTACCTCTATGTTTGCCCCTAAACGCAGCAAAAAAATATCCAGAGGACGTGTTTTCCAACTCAACGATCCGGTTAAATTCCCCTTCTGCCAATCAGCCTGCCCTTGCCAAATATTACCGCTTACATTTTGCAAGACCTGGTTGTTTTTATAAAATTTTGAAATGAGCCAAGCCGCTGGAATTTGGAGTAATACGAACATGAAAAAGACACTGATGGAGAAAATCCACCACGTGATATATTTGGGTTTATTTATCATCCCATCACGACCCACATAATCAATTATTCTTCCCTTAACGCTAATATTATATTTCTATCCCCATTATGCACACTTTTTTCTCAACGCCAATTCCAAGTGATAAAAATAGACATAAAAAAAAACCACGCTTAAAAGCCTGGTTTTTTTAATTTAATCCAGTTGGATGACTATCTGATGAATATTTCCATCAGATGAGAAAATCTTCCAGCTTTGCACCACTTTCAAGTTCTGCAACCAGCCAGCGAGGTTGTTTGCCACGTCCTGTCCAGGTATCCGCTGAATTCTTTTTGCTGCGATAACGCGGCTCTACAGATTTGCGTGTACTTTTCTTACGTTTGCTTGCACCAAACTCTAAAATCTGTTCAATGCTTAAACCTACATTATCGGCAATATCTAAAATTTGCTGATAAGCATCTTCAACCGCCTGATCTTTTTTAGAAGCAATTAATGCTTCCGCTTCAACTTGTAAACGCTTTAACTCTTCAACAGATAAATTACTAATATCCGGCATCATATTAACTCCACAATAAACTTTATATTTTTTTATTTAAAACCAGCTCATAATATTTTTATTATTTAAAACATTCAATACAATTTTTTTAAATAACAACAATCTTTAAAACAGATTTCACATTTTTTACAGTTTACAGGTCATTCGCTTTAAATGTTTTCAAATCAAATGATTCACACTTAATTCAATTTCTGTGATTTTATGACGAATGATTTCAGGTATTTCCGCTTTAAGCATACTCTGCTTATTTACACAGACAATCACCGCCTCTGCTACGGCAACAGTTTTTTGTTGTGACTCGCTCCATAATAAATAGCTCATCCGGAATGCACTATTACGAATTTCTTCAACACGCACCCCAATTTTAAGCCGGTCTGGATAAAATAGCGGACTGATATATTTGCACTGGTTGGTTGCCACCACCGTATAAACATCCTGTTCAAAAATACTCAAGGCATCCATATAAAAAATGCGGGCACTTTCGATATAACGGTAATACATCACGTTATTTACATGCCCAAAGGCATCCATATCCCCCCAGGCAACAGACTGATCATAAATCACCGGATAATCGGACAGGGTGAGCATATTTCTTACCTTTATATTTTTATTTCAACAAAATTTGCATTATTTTCAAAAATTAAATTTAACTGTTTAATCAAGTCATCCTGACCGTTTAAAGTAGATTTAATTCTTAAATAATTCATCATCACGTTATCTGGGTATAACTCAAGTAATTGATCAGCTTCAGCTGTTCTTGCCGTAGCGGTATAGACATGCCATTTGGCAAAGGCAAATACCGGTAAAGAAGGATATTTACTTTCCCAATAGTCAATCCGTTGCTCAACCATTAAATAATCCGGGCTCTGCTTTAATAATTGCTGCTGGAACCACAAATAAAAAACGTCTTGATTAAACTGTTGATCCAGTAAATGCAATACCAAGGCTTCATGCTGCTGGCTCATTTCCGGCATACGTGATAATAGCTTTAACCATAACACTTTAATTTCATAATCACGGCTATAAATCTGGTCTTGTAAGTCTAAATAGCGCTGTTGCAAATTTTGCAAACTTTCGATACTGGCCTGATCAAAATTTACCAATAACTGCTGTAGCCATTCCCGTTTTTTTTCTGTGCCCAGATGTCCATATTTAGTCGAGCGTAAATACATCCAGGGAAACTGAATGGCAAACTTTTCCCATAAACTGGTTAATCTTAAATCATAGGCACTTTTTACCTCATTTAACCAGGGTGAAAGCTCATGTTGATTTAAGAACTCAAGATGGGTTAATGCCTGCTCGGCATCATTTTGCGACAGATAAATTTCTATGCGCTGTATTTCCGCCAATTCAAATGCCATGGCATTACTCTGGTTTAAAATAGCCAGTGCTTGCGGATATTGCTGCTGCATCCAATACAGACGTGAACCAATAATCCCCTTTAATAAACCCGATTGAGAAAATACGTTTTGAATAAATTGATGCTGATCTTGTGCAGCTTCCAATAACCAAATTACGGCCAACTGTTCATACGGGTGCAAGTTTTTAAAATTAAAAACAGTTTCCAGCTTGCGTTGTTCCCGGGTTAAATAACGTTTAATCAGCAGCCATACTAACTGGATTAACAGGCTTAAACTCGCCAGAATAAAAAACATGATCCAGATATTGGTTTGAATTTGCCATTCACGCCAATATAAATACACATAACCCGCGCCATAACCGTAACTTAAAATACTTAAACCTGCGATAATAAGTAGGCTGATAAAAGCATAGGCCAGTAAAATCTGCTTCATGAATTCATCATCCCAATAATGCACGCGTATTTAAACTAGGCGTAGGCACAACCGTAAATCCTTTGATCTTCTGGATATTCTGAATCAGCTGTCGCGATTTCTCATCCGGGATTTGATTTAATAGTTGAATAATTTCAGTCAGTGATTTTTGATACTCTAAATATTGCCCCTGTTTTAAGGCTTGTTGAGCAATGAGCAATCGGAGCTGTGCCTCTTTTAAAATTAACGGACGCTGCATGAGCGCCGTAGCAGGTTGTTTTGCAGGTTCAATCAGCAGCCAACGTTGCCAGAACGGTTTATCCGGTGCCTGACTCACGCTTAATTGAGGGGCTTGTAATTCCTGGGCCAAGGCAGCATCCAGTTGCTGGATCAGCCTATCCACCTTGACTTGCTGAGCCATTCGCTCACCGACAAAATGCTGAATAACCTGATGATCTTTGGCAATGACCTGATGCAAACTTTGCTTCAATGGTGCCGCCAGGGCATATTGCTCAAGATTTTGATCTAAACGGGTTAATTTATCCAGGGCAGCAGTAAACTGTTGTTGCTGCAACATAAATTCAATCAATTCAAGTTGCTGTTTAATCACGACCACAGGATCAATACTTGTCGCCTGAATGCTTTTTAAATCCTCTGCAGCCTGTGAATTGGCCGGTGCCGATTCTCCTGTCAGCATGACTTTGCGCTGTAAAGCAACAAATTGATCATTTAAATTTGCATTATTCTGTTCAATCCGGTGCAGACTGGTATTTAATTCTGTTTGTTGTGCAGCAAGATTAAATAAGTCATAACTCAATTTAACAATCCAGAGCAGACTTAAAATAAATAATAAAATGAGTGTTTTCTTCATGTGTTCCCTTGCACAACAACAAGCTTCTGCAGAATTGAATCTGTTTTTAAATCAGTGAGTCGCGTGATATTAAAACATGTTGCCTGATTTTTTTTATAATTCGAAACAACTTGATACAAGCGCTCCCCCAAAACCAGATAATGTCCTTTTGCAATAAGGTGCTTCTGATGTCGCATGAGCTGAATCCAGTTTAGCCAACCCGCTTCACTACTCACCACCATAGCATACTGTTTTTGTTTTTCTAATAAAGAGAATATGTTAGCTAAATCTTGCTGAGTAAATACAGGACAACGGCGCTCATATAAAACAAAATTTAGAATTTGCATGCCTTGCTGTTTTAACTGGTCCATCATAAACATCCGTCCCCCTTCACCACGCCAGAAAGCCAGACACTGGCCTGAATCAAGCGTTTGTAAAACTGGAAGCTGTAACATTCCTTCCGATGTTTCAACTTTGGGGACTTCCGCAGCAATACCATATTGCGCCAAAGCCTGAGCAGTGCGATCCCCGACCGCAATCCACTGAATATGCTGAAGTTGATTCAGGGTAATACCCGACTGTTTTAAATACGCCATGCCAATTTGCACGGCCGTGGGACTAACCACCACAATTACCTGCGCATCCGGCAATTGCCGGTAAAGTGCAGATAAATCTTCTGACCAGGCCTGTGGCAGCAACTCCAGCAAGGGTAAATCCACCACATCAATGTGAGCCAGACGTAATGCATGGCTCAACTCTTCTGCACGGTCTTGCGGACGTGTATTGATAAACAGCATATTAATAGAGGGCTTTCAGCAAATCACCCGCGCCCTGGGCTAACAGTTCTTGAGCCAAAGCCACTCCAATTTGCTCAGCTTGGGCGGTCTCACCGACTTGTTCGGCCTTGAGTAAGGTCTTGCCATCGACACTTCCCACACGCCCCTGGATATGGATTTGACCCTGTTCAAGGATGGCATAACCTGCAATTGGCACCTGACAGCCACCTTCCAGATAGGCATTGAAGGCACGTTCTGTCCGTACGCACACATCGGTTTCGCTATGTAGCAGCGGCAAAATCAGCTCCAGCACTGCCTGATCTTCTGCACGGCATTCCAAACCCAGTGCACCTTGCCCAACTGCAGGCAAACTCACTTCCGCTGGCAAGGTATGGCGAATCCGTTCTGCCAGACCTAAACGCTTTAAACCGGCACTGGCCAGAATGATGGCATCATACAGGCCTGCATCCAGTTTGGATAAACGCGTACCCACGTTGCCACGCAGATCAATAATCTCCAAATCAGGACGGGCTTTTAAAATCTGGCTTTTACGGCGCAAACTGGATGTACCCACCTTGGCGCCTTGTGGCAAGTCATCAAAACTTGCATAAGTATTCGACACAAAGGCATCCAGCGGATCTTCGCGCTCACAAATCACGGCGAGGGACAAACCGGCAGGTAGCTTCATCGGCACATCTTTCATTGAATGCACCGCCAGGTCGGCACGGCCATCCAGCAGAGCTGCTTCTAATTCTTTAACAAACAGCCCTTTTCCACCAATCTTGGCTAAAGGCGTATCCAGAATCTTGTCGCCCTGGGTGACGAAGGTCACTAACTCAACTTTAAGATCTGCATGCAATGCCTCCAAACGGGCACGAATATGTTCCGCCTGCCATAAAGCAAGCGGGCTTTGTCGAGTTGCAATCTTCAAAATTTTCATAAATCCAAGAAACAGTCTATAAGTGCATTAGTGTAAACTTAACGCGCTGACTGGAAAATGCAAGTAAATTTGCACTGCCGATGTGACCTAAATTCATGAAAACAGATTTACATCTTTTGGATGCGTTCTCTTAAATTGGGCAGATGACGTCGGCTGACCGCCAGGCGCTCTTCCAGTTCACGGCAGCGCACCTGATACTGTCCCGAACTGATCACTTCCAGACCATCCAGAAAATGTACGGAAACCAAGGCATTGCGATGAATTCGAATAAACTGGTCACCAAATTCATTTTCCAGATCTTTTAAAGTTTCATCGATCAGTACACTGCCATTTTTATGCCGTACCGTGACATATTTTTGATCTGCCAAAAAATAATAAATATTTTCGACAGGAACCAGCTCTACGCCACGATAGGTTTTTGCCACAATCTGATGGCGTTTTATATTAAGTTCGTCCATATCTTCTTTTTGTTTTAAGTTGCTCATTTGTGCTTGAGTCAGTTTTGTTAAATGATCTAATACCTGTTGCAATTCCTGCTGCATCACCGGTTTTAGCAAATAGCCTTCTGCATGCGACTTAAACGCCTCCAAAGCATGTTCATCATAAGCAGTACAGAAAACAATGGCGGGCATAGGATCAAGCTGGCGCAAATATTCGGCGCAGCTCAAGCCATCCATTTCAGGCATCTGAATGTCCAGAAGCACCACATCCGGCTCATAGAATTGGGTCATTTCAATTGCTTGCTGCCCATAACTTGCAGTGGCAACCACCTGATGTCCCAGTTGCGTAACTAAACGTGACAAACGCTCCACAGCGAGAGGTTCATCATCGCAAATCAGGATGTCCATTTCTCCTCCTTCACAGTCAACATCATTTTTTTTATAGGTTAACCATGATCTTTTTATTTATATCGATATTGCACAACTGTGGTAAATATTCCCTTCCCCTCGTATGTCTGAAAAGTTGCAGAACGACCATAATAAGCCTTTAGTCGCTGCTTCACATTTTCAACTGCAATACCATGTCCCTGTCGTAAATTTATTTTATCCTGTGCATAAGGGTTAGTAATGACTATATTGACTTGATTTTGCAATATTTCAATCAATATGCTTATCGTACTCTTTGTTAGAATTTTTTCAACTCCATGAAAAATACTATTTTCCACTAAAGGTTGTAAAGTTAATAACGGAATTTGTATCTGAGAAAATAGAACTTCATCCTCATATTTCCACTCTACCTGTAAGCGATTCCCCAAGCGAATCTGCTCAATGGCCAGATAACGCTGACACAGCTCAATCTCATCTTTTAAGCGGACCAGCTTAAGTTCCTTAAAACTTGCACGAAATAGTTGGGATAAATTCAGTAACATTTGTTCAGCTTTATCTGGATCAATGGTAATCAAACTAATCACGGTATTTAGGCTATTAAATAAAAAATGTGGATGAATCCGGGCTTGCATGGCCTGAATACGTGCATTCAATTCACTGTTTTGCTGACGTGCCCATTGTTCTCGCATATACAGATAGCGAAAACAAAATGCACCAATCAGTACCCCATAACTCAGATGCAACACCACGCCATCCAGTAAAACCGCCGCAGTGATATGAGCGAATTGAAAATTTTGCCCAAAGAAAATAACCCCATTCAGCACCACCGTGGTCACGAGCACGATCATCTGCAGCAAAATAAAGCCCACCACCAGGGTCTGGCCAAAACTGAAGTGCTGGATTTTGCTCTGCAAACGCTCGGTCAACGCCACAAAAGCCAGTAAAACCCAGTCAATGAACAACATATATTGCAATACGCGGCTCAGGCTTAATGCCGTCCAGGATTGTGCCTCTGCCAGTGCCAGGATGACGGCCAAAATATTGCTGGCAATAAATAATTCAATTAGATGTTGCCAATGCCCTATTTTCGTAAAAAAATAGGCGTCATTGTTTTTCCGATCATCTGTATACGTCGAAGTTGGATCGACTTGTTTTTCGGCAAGTGATTCTGAATTTGCTATACTCTTGTTCAAATTACTGCTTTTTATTTTATTGAGCCGATATGACCACATCTTCTAATTCCTCAAATCCGTCACAAGCCCAAACTTCGGGTATGTGGGGCGGTCGTTTCTCTGAAGCTACTGACGCATTTGTTGCTGAATTTACAGCATCTGTTCAATTTGACCAACGCTTTTATAAACAAGATATTGCAGGTTCTATTGCGCATGCAACCATGCTTGCCAAAGTCGGTGTTTTAACTGAACAAGAACGTGATGACATCATTAACGGTTTAAACACCATTAAAGCTGAAATTGAAGCAGGCGATTTCGAATGGCGCATTGATCTAGAAGATGTGCACATGAATATCGAGTCGCGCTTGACCAGTCGTATTGGCATCACCGGTAAAAAATTACATACTGGCCGTAGCCGTAACGACCAGGTGGCAACAGACATCCGTCTATACGTGCGTGATGAAATTGATGCCATTCTTCAATTATTAGAAAAACTGCAAAAAGGTATTTTGGGCTTGGCGGCTAAAAACACCAACACCATTATGCCGGGCTTCACCCATCTGCAAACTGCCCAGCCGGTAACTTTTGGTCACCACTTGATGGCGTGGTTTGAAATGCTGGTACGTGACTCTGAGCGTTTGATCGACTGCCGTAAACGTGTGAACCGCCTGCCGTTAGGTTCTGCTGCACTCGCAGGTACCACCTATCCGATCGAGCGTGAATACACCGCACAGCTTTTAGGTTTTGAAGCCGTGTGTGAGAACTCGCTGGATGCTGTGTCTGACCGTGACTTTGGCATTGAATTTAACGCTGCTGCCTCTTTAATTATGATGCACCTGTCGCGTATGTCTGAAGAAATGATCCTGTGGACCTCTGCGCAGTTCAAATTTGTCAACATTCCAGACCGTTTCTGTACCGGTTCTTCAATCATGCCGCAAAAGAAAAACCCGGATGTGCCTGAGTTGATCCGTGGTAAGACTGGCCGCGTATACGGTGACCTGATGAGCCTGTTGACCCTGATGAAAGGTCAACCATTGGCATATAACAAAGACAACCAGGAAGACAAAGAGCCATTATTTGATGCGATTGATACCGTTCGCGGTTCACTCATGGCCTTTGCCGACATGATTCCTGCACTGGTTCCAAACATCGAAATCATGCGTGAAGCTGCATTACGCGGTTTCTCAACTGCAACTGACCTTGCCGATTACCTGGTGAAAAATGGCGTGGCTTTCCGTGATGCGCATGAAATTGTCGGTAAAGCGGTTGCACTTGGCGTTCAGGAAGGCAAGGATTTGTCTGAATTGACCCTTGAGCAACTGCAACAGTTCTCTGACCTGATTCAAGCGGACGTATTTGAAAAAGCATTGACGCTTGAAGCCTCTGTAAATGCGCGTAACCACATTGGTGGGACTGCTCCTGCACAGGTTGAAGCAGCGATTGCTCGTGCCTACGCTCGTTTAGAAAAACTTTACGCTTAAGGAAACCGGATATGTCTCGACAAGTTTTTTGCCGTAAGTATCAAACAGAAATGGAAGGTTTAGACTTTGCTCCCTTCCCGGGTGCAAAAGGTCAGGAGCTGTTTGACACTGTATCTAAACAGGCCTGGCAAGAGTGGCTCAAGCATCAAACGACGCTCATTAACGAGAAACGCCTAAACGTGTTTGAACCAGATGCAAAGAAATTTCTTGAAGAACAACGTGAAAAATTCTTCAATAATGATGAGTCACTGGAAAAAGCTGAAGGCCTAAAGCCTGAGGCGTGATAAAGCGGAGCGCTGCTCCGCCACGCCGCAAGGCAAGAGCTTTGCTCGCGCAGGCTTTAATCTAAAAAGAATCCCCTTTATTGGGGATTTCTTTTTTAAGCTGCTCTAAAAATTACGCAAGACAAGCGAAGCGCGTAGTTTTAAATGTCATGAAGGAGTCTCTCAGTAGACTCCTTTTTTAGTTTAAGAACGCTGCTCCGCCACGCCGCAAGACGAGAAGCCATGCTTTAGATGGCCAGAATAGGGTGTTGCACTTCAAATGCTCATCTAAGCTTTCCTAAAAAACCCGAATACGACTTTAATTTTCTATTTTATTTTTAATTTTAAAAATTCTACTTATCCCATAAATCTTTTTAAACATTTAGAAATAACTGTAATTCAAAAATACATTTCTCAATAAAACTATACATTACAATACAATAACACACATGATTTGACTGTTGTCCTCCCCTATACTTAGTCTCAAGTAGATGGTTTCCATCTTATTACAAATATAAATATCCCCGATTTCAATCCTAGGTTTCCCCCAAAATCTAGGATTTTTTTTATCTGTCATTTTCGTTGCTATATCTTCTGAAAAAGTAGCCGATAAATAAAAAAACGCCCATCCAGGACGTTTTTTGAATTCTTTGAATCTGAACCTAAGGCTGTTTTAAATAAGGCCATGCCGCCTTTAAATAAATCATCATTGACCACAAAGTCAGGATGACTGCGGTATAAAGCAGAAGATAAGCAAGCGTTTCAAGCGGTTGCCAGTTCAGCAAGAACACTGAAATCGAAATCATCTGAAAAGCGGTTTTATATTTGCCCACTGTCGATACCGCCACACTGGTACGAGCCCCCAGCTCTGCCATCCACTCGCGTAAGGCAGAAACCGTAATTTCACGGGAAATAATGACAATGGCTGCAAACGCCATAGAAATGGTCGGTTGCCATTGCACCAGAACAATCAATGCAGCCGCAACCATGAGCTTATCCGCTACAGGGTCCAAAAAACGGCCAAATGCGGAGGTTTGATTGAGTGAGCGCGCCAAATATCCATCAAACCAGTCAGTTACAGCAGCAATGACAAAAATGGCCGTTAAAATAATGTGACGAGTCACATTTGCATCATGACCTGCAACACCAACCGCAGGTGGCCAGTATGCCACCAGCAAGAAAACCGGTATTAAAGCAATACGCGCCAAAGTCAAGATATTCGGAATATTCAGGATGCGACCTGTAGTCATAGACACCGCCAATTTTTCCCCTTTATGTACAATGAAAAACCACACATATTTTGAGGATGGATTCATCGTTAATAAGAGTCACTTTATACGAATTGCCATAAAGTGTCACTAGGCAAACACGGTAACTGTCTGTCTGGAAATCGCAATCAGTCTATTTTCTGCATCCCAAAGATGAGCATACTCGGTCGAATAACCCTCTGCGGCATAATCGGTAAATACTTTATATTTAAACCAATCATGCAGCTGATTTTTTAAAGGATGCACATAGGTCACATGCCAGGTCAGCGAACTGGCCGGTGCAAATGCCTTAAACATCGGCAAGACGCCAGGCGGCCACATATCGAAAGCCACCATCAAGTCGGCGATGCTCATGTCCCGATTGTCATGTCGGTCCGGATTAAAACGCATCCAGCCACTAAAATCAGGTTTGACACTGCCGCTACATGGATATTGCCCATCCACCCAGACCAGGTCCATCTGGCCAAAACATTCCGGTGCTAAAGGATGATGCTGTGCAATAGTTAATTGTTCAGGCATTGGAAACTCAGGTGCAAGTCGCTCCTGCTGCACTGAAATCGCAGACTGGCGATGCGTCCCAAAACTGGCAATCAAAATACTTTGTACGGCATCGTCCTGCCAGAGCCGAACTTCAACCGTGGTCACGGATTTGCCTTGACGCAAGATTTCAGCACTCAACCGGACTGGTGCCATTTGTACTGGACCAACAAAAGTCACACTGGTACTTAACAGCTGTTTTTCCGCATCGGCAACCGCGAGCAAGGCTTTTTGCATCATCATCCCGGCCACCAGTCCGCCATAAATGGTACGCCCCTGTAGCCAGCCTGGTGGAATATTAACCCATTCATCCTGTTCTATTGTTGTGAATAATTGGCGCAGTGACATCCTTCGTCCTTTGGAGTTTTTTATTGGCTCTATCTTTCACTTATTTTCAACTATTGTGAATGATCAATGACTGCCGCGTCAGTGAGCACTTTGGCCAATCTGTCCGAATTTATTCATGCAATACCTTATAGATAGTACGAGCCATGACATCGCCTAGACCGGGCACCAGTTTCAAGTCATTTTCCGAGGCTTTCAGTACGCCCTGAATGCCGCCAAAATGGGTCAACAGATCACGGCGGCGTTTCGGTCCCAGTCCGGGAATCACTTCCAGTACCGATGAGCCACGTTTCTTGTCGCGTTTGGCCCGATGTTTGGTAATGGCAAAACGGTGTGCTTCATCGCGTACCTGTTGAATCAGATGTAGGGCTTTATGGTCTTCTGGCAACTGGATTTTTGTGCCATCAGTGAAATGCAAGGTTTCCAGACCGGGTTTACGCCCTTCGCCTTTGGATACCCCGACCATAAAAGCATCCAGCCCCAGCTCCTGCATCACTTCCATTGCCATATGTAATTGACCTTTACCGCCGTCAATCAACAGTAAATCCGGCAGCATGGCTTTTTTATAACGGCGGGTCAGTGCCTGACGCATAGCCGCATAATCATCACCGCCGGTAATATCATCAATGGCGAACTGGCGGTAATCGCGTTTTCGTGCACCGCCCGAATCAAACACCACGCAAGAGGCTATGGTGGCTTCGCCCATGGTATGCGAGATATCGAAGCATTCAATCCGGTCGACGGGACGGCCGACCACCTGTTCCAGCTGATGAAAGCGTTCATTCAGTTCAAAATGATTGGCCAGCTGGCCTTTAATGGCATGCTGCACATTCATATTGGCCAGTTCCAGCCACTCGGCCCGGGTTTCGCGAACATTGTGCTTGATCTGCACCTTCTTGCCGAATTCCTGTTGCAATGCCTGTTCCAGCTCTTTGCGGTCCGCAAGCTCGACATTGACAATCAGCTCGGCTGGCACTTCATCGGCCACCTGAAAATAGAAGTTCGCCATGAAGTCCGAAAGCATTTGTCCCAGATCATCCCCCAGCATATCCGGGAAATAGCTTTTACCGCCCAGCATTTTGCCATTGCGCACATGCATGATCTGCACGCAGGTCACCCCGGCATGATAGGCAATCGCCAATATATCGGCTTCCCCTTTGAGTTTATAAATTGCCTGATTGGCTTGCACATCACGCAATAAACCCATGCGATCACGATAAAACACGGCTTTTTCAAATTCGAGCTTTTCAGCGGCCTCTTCCATTTTCTGAATCAGTTCCTGATTCAGTTCTTTGGTATCTCCCTGTAAAAAGCGAATCGAGTTTTTGACATCTTCCTGATAATCTTCAGGCGAGATCAGACCGACACAGGGCGCGCTACAGCGTTTAATCTGATACTGCAAACACGGACGCTTGCGTTGGGCAAAATAGCTGTTTTCACACTGCCGCACATTAAACAGTTTTTGCAGCACGACCAGAGTATCCCGCGCATTATAGGCACTCGGATAAGGCCCGAAGAACTTGCCGACCTGATGTTTGCCTTTGCCACGACCGGCGGCAATACGCGGATAAGGCTTGTCGCTGGAAACAAAAATATAGACATAGGATTTGTCGTCGCGCAGCATGATGTTGTACGGCGGACGATGCAGCTTGATCAGGTTCTGTTCCAGCAATAAGGCTTCGGTTTCCGAGCGGACCACCAGCGTTTCAATGTCATAGATCCGCGCCACCAAAGCCTGTGTTTTCGGATGTTCGATGGTTTTGACAAAGTAGCTCGACACACGGTTTTTCAGATTTTTGGCCTTGCCCACATACAGCAATTCGCCGTCTTTGCCCAGCATGCGGTAAACGCCCGGTAAAGTAGTCATATGGGCCAGAATCTTTTCAATATGTTCTCGTGCGTTTTCGTTCACATTCAGCCTGATTTAAATTGGATAAGCTTTGCTACATGATGTGATGGTTTTCACGCCATTTTCAAGCCAATGTCCTATTTTTATCACCATCATGCAAAGTTCCAACAATCACATGATTGCTAAAAGCTATAAGTCAATTGCGCTTATTTTGCTATGCTCAAGTCATCTGAATAATTTGGATCAAACTGAATGACGACCACCAGTCACGCCATGCATATTGTCAAACCCGTTACTGCAACGCATAGCACATCTGAAAAAGATAAACTGATTGGCAAGCCGCGTTTTCATTTTGAACCGCTTGAAGTCATGCAGCTGCTGAAGCAGCGTATTATTGGACAGGATGCCGCGCTGCATGAAATTGAAAAAATGCTGCATGTGGTCAAAGCCGATTTTTCCAGCCCCGAGCGTCCCTTGTCCGTGACCTTGATGCTCGGCCCGACCGGTGTCGGTAAAACCGAAACGGTCCGTTTAATCAGTGAAGCCATCTATGGCCGTCCGGATGCCTTCTGCCGCATCGATATGAACACCCTGGCGCAAGAACATTATGCCGCTGCCATTACCGGTGCCCCTCCGGGCTATGTCGGCTCCAAAGAAGGTCATAGCCTGTTTGATGAAACTGCCATTGCAGGTAGCCATACCCGTCCGGGCATTGTGCTGTTTGATGAGCTGGAAAAAGCCTCCACAGAAGTGATTCGCGGTTTAATGAATGTTCTGGATACAGGAAAACTCACCCTCACTTCAGGCACCAAAACCATCGACTTTCGTAACTGCATGATCTTTATGACCAGCAATGTCGGAGCGCAAGCCGCGCAGCAATATCTGGATAAACTGAATTTCTTGCCGAAGAAAATGCAGGATTTGTGTCTGAAAAAAATGCCGACCCGGAGCATTATTGAAAAAGTCATGTACCGCAAGTTTGATCCCGAGTTTTTAAACCGGATTGACCGCACCCTCCATTATCAGGCGGTACAGGATGATGCCCTACCGAAACTGGTGGACATTGAACTGCAAAAACTGAATCAGCGCCTGCAGCATCAAAAACGTCAGGTGGTTTTGACCGAAGCCGCCAAAGCACACTTTTATAAAGATCATGATATCCGTTTTGGTGCACGCCATTTGGCCCGCAAAATGCGCACTGAACTGGAACCGATTCTGGCGGTGTATTTTTTAAATTATCCGGAAAAAACACAGCTCACTTTAAGCTATGCAGATGGGCAATTGATCATTCAGCCCGAATAATCCTTGTTATCCTAATGCTTGTAGTCAAATACTCAAACAGGTATTTGACTACAAATATGTCACTTTTACTTCAGTTTCAAGCTCCCTCCGCTGCACTGAAAATTGGGATCGATTGACTATTTTGACCAAAACAAGGCCATAAAAAACTTGAAATAGCACACTTGTACCCGCTATAAATAAGCACGACATTATTAGAAAACCTTAATCTAAACAAAAAGTTCATTACATTTTTAATAGCTACAGTAAAAATAGGGTTGCCAAGCCTCAGGATTTGTTGAAAAAAATTGATGACCCTAGCGTCACGGCTTGATACAACTTGTTATGTTCTTTTTGGATATAGTTATCGTAAGATTGGCGAAGCATAAATGTACGCAGGAAAAAAGGCGTACATGCTTCACAACATCAACTTAGAAGTCCTCCAAAATAAAGGAGATCAGGCATGATCCACGCTGGCAATGCCATTACCGTCCAAATGCTTTCGGACGGAATTGCAGAATTCCGCTTTGACTTACAAGGTGAGTCGGTCAACAAATTTAACCGTGCAACGCTTGAAGATTTTAAGGCTGCTATCGAAGCTGTAAAAGCAGATAGCGCCATTAAAGGTTTGATCGTTACCTCAGGTAAATCAACATTTATCGTTGGTGCTGACATCACTGAATTCGGTGACAACTTCGCACAAGGCGAAAAAGCGATTGTGGATTGGGCATTGCCTGTTCACGACATCTTCAATGCGTTTGAAGATTTAGAGATTCCTAAAGTTGCTGCAATCAATGGTATGGCATTGGGCGGCGGCTTTGAAATGTGCCTGGTGTGTGACTACCGCGTGATGTCAGAAGCGGCTCAAGTCGGCCTGCCTGAAATCAAACTCGGCATTTTCCCGGGCTTCGGCGGTACGGTTCGTTTAAGCCGTGTCATCGGTATCGACAATGCGGTTGAATGGATGGCGATGGCGAATCCGAAAAAACCTGCTGCTGCGCTGAAAGACGGTGCTGTGGATGCGGTTGTGGCTGCGGACAAACTTACGGACGCTGCAATTGACCTGGTGAAACAGGCGATTGCTGGCCGTTTGGCCTGGAAAGCAAAACGTCAGGAAAAACTGGACCCTGTTAAGTTGAATATGCTTGAACAAATGATGGCATTCAACACGGCAAAAGGTGCGGTGCTTGCGAAAGCAAATCCGGCTCAATACCCTGCGCCTAAACTTCTTCTTGATTCATTACAGGCAGGTGCAAGCCTTCCACGTAATGAAGCATTAAAAGTAGAAGCTGAAGGCTTTGCAAAAGCTGCGATTACGCCACAAGCGGGCGCGTTGATCGGTTTATTCATCAACGACCAGATCGTGAAGAAAACTTCCAAGAAATATGAAAAAGGTGCGCACCCGGTTAACCAGGCAGCCGTTCTAGGCGCGGGCATCATGGGTGGTGGTATTGCTTACCAGGCGGCAAGCAAAGGCACACCAATCATCATGAAAGATATTGGCAACCCACAACTTGCTTTGGGTATGAAAGAAGCCAATGGTCTTTTAACGAAACAAGTTGAACGCAAGAAAATGAAACCTGCGCAAATGGGTGAAACACTTGCGCGCATCCGTCCAACTTTAAGCTATGACGAATTCAAAGACGTCGACATCGTGATTGAAGCTGTGACTGAAAATCCAAAAGTCAAAGGCATCGTTCTGAAAGAAACTGAAGCAAAAGTTCGTGAAAACACGATCATTGCTTCCAACACTTCTACAATTTCAATCACGCGTCTGGCTGAAAACCTGGAACGTCCTGAAAACTTCGTGGGCATGCACTTCTTTAACCCGGTACACATGATGCCATTGGTCGAAGTGATCCGTGGTGAAAAAACCTCGGCTGAAGCGATTGCAACCACTGTGGTTCTTGCTCAGAAAATGGGTAAAACGCCAATCGTGGTGAATGACTGCCCGGGCTTCCTGGTCAACCGTGTATTGTTCCCTTACTTCGGTGCGTTTGACCTATTACTTAAAGATGGTGCTGACTTCCAGCAAATCGACAAAGTGATGGAACGCTTCGGCTGGCCGATGGGTCCTGCTTACTTGATGGACGTTGTTGGTATTGATACAGGCGTTCACGGTGCAGAAGTGATGGCGGAAGGTTTCCCTGACCGTATGAAGCCGGACTTCAAAGGTTCAATCCAGACCATGTATGAAGCAAAACGTTTGGGTCAAAAGAACGATGTTGGTTTCTACAAGTACGAACTGGACAAAAAAGGCAAGAAAGCCAAAGTGATTGATCCAACTGCGTACGAACTTGTGGCATCCGTTGCAACTGCGGAAAAACGCGAGTTTGATGCTCAGGAAATCATTGACCGCATGATGCTAACTTTCTGTAACGAAACGGTTCGTTGCCTGGAAGACAACATTGTTGCAACGCCGTCTGAAGCAGATATGGCGATGATTATGGGTGTAGGTTTCCCTCCATTCCGCGGTGGTCCATGCCGTTACATCGACCAAACTGGTGTTGCTGAATACGTTGCACTTTGCGACAAATACGCTCACTTAGGTAAGGCTTATGAAGCGCCACAAATGTTGCGCGACATGGCTGCTAACAACAAAAAATTCTACGGTTAAGGAGCAACGTGAATGGCTACTTTAAATCCGCGTGACGTTGTCATCGTTGATGGCGTACGTTCAGCAATGGGTAAAACCAAAAACGGTATGTTCCGCAATGTACGTGCTGACAGCTTGTCTGCTGAATTGGTTCGCGCTTTGGTTGCTCGTAACCAGTTTGATGTCAACGAAGTTGAAGACGTGATCTGGGGCTGTGTCAACCAGACGCTTGAACAAGGCATGAACATTGGCCGTAACATCGCGTTACTGGCCGATCTTCCGAAGACTGTTGCAGGTCAAACCGTCAACCGTCTGTGTGGTTCTTCTATGCAGGCCATCCACACGGCTGCTGCGCAAATTGCGACTAACCAAGGTGATATCTTCATCATCGGTGGTGTTGAGCACATGGGCCACGTGGGCATGATGCACGGTATCGACATTAACCCGGAAGCATCTAAACACTATGCAAAAGCGTCTAACATGATGGGCTTAACCGCTGAGATGTTGGGTCGCATGAACGGCATTACTCGTGAAGAACAGGATGCGTTTGGTGTGGAATCACACCGCCGCGCTTGGGCTGCAACGCAAGAAGGCCGTTTCAAAAACGAAATTATTGGTGTTGAAGGCCATGACCAAAATGGCTTCAAAATCCTGTGTGACGTTGACGAAGTGATTCGTCCGGATGCCAACCTTGAAGCGTTCCAGGCGTTACGTCCTGTATTTGACCCGAAAGGCGGTACAGTAACTGCTGCGACATCTTCAGCACTGTCTGACGGTGCTTCTGCTATGTTGCTTATGTCTGCTGAACGTGCTCAAGCGCTTGGTCTTAAACCACGTGCTGTAATCCGCTCTATGGCGGTTGCAGGCTGTGATGCTGCGATCATGGGCTTTGGTCCAGTTCCTGCAACGCAAAAAGCGCTTAAACGTGCGGGCTTGTCGATTGCTGACATCCAAACTTTTGAGTTAAACGAAGCGTTCGCTGCACAAGGTTTGTCGGTTCTTAAAGGCTTAGGCATTTATGACCAGCAAGACCGTGTGAACCTGAACGGTGGTGCGATTGCGCTGGGTCACCCATTGGGCTGTTCTGGTGCGCGTATCACAACAACGTTGTTGAACGTAATGGAACAGCAAGATACACAAATCGGTCTTGCGACCATGTGTATTGGTCTAGGTCAAGGTATCGCGACTATTATCGAACGTGTTTAATGCTTAATTAAATACTGCGATAAAAAGAAACCCCGCTTATTGCGGGGTTTCTTTTATCTCAATAAATTAATTATTTCGGACACTGAACTATTTCTAGGATTAAATAACCACTCTCGATCAAAATATTCACGAGAAAATTGACTAATCGGAGAGTTACCAATCACTAAAGAATAAAATTGGTTTCCTTTTTCTTTCGCAGACTGAATTTTTTGATGTTGTTCTTGAGCTAAAGTTGCCATTACAAAATCTGAAACCACTAACAAATCTGCACGTTTATAGTTTTTCTTTTTTAATAAACCTAAAGCAAAATCAAGAGCTGGAGCTACATCAGTTCCACCATGAAATGACATCTTTAAAAATTCAATTAAAGTGTTGAGTCCTTGTGGTCGGGTTAATTCCAAAGTTTGAATTGAAGTAGAAAAATTAATGAGAAAACATGCTCTTTTTTCCTTCATTGCTTCACTAGCAAAATATAAAGCAACAGCCTTTGCAATAAATTCAGGTGTACCTTGCATTGAACCACTTGTATCAATACAAAGGATCATTGGTCCTTTGCTATTGATACTACCGTAAGAAATACACTCTATATTCTGACTAGTAGATTGCAAGCCCTGCATTTCAAAGCACATCAAATTGCCTTCAATATACTTTAAATCAAACAACACTTCGGTCTCTGTATTTGAAAGCAATGCGAGCTCAGATGGCAACACAAACTCTAAATCTCGCCCCATACGAATGCCGACTATTTCTTCACAAGAATAAATATCAGTGACAAGGGTTTCGATCTTTTGTTGCTGTGAAATTTCAATTTTTTCTTGAGCAATATGAGCGTCTTGAATCTTACCTAATACATCTAGAATTATTTTGAGTGTATCGTTGTTCCTTAAATACTCAGCCCAACTCTTAAACTGCTGCATGTCTTGAGCAGTAAGCCGACCATTCGAATAATCTAAAAAAATACCTGGCTCCAAACCTAATTGATCAGTAATTTTTTTGAGTTCTTCCAAATTTCTCATTTGTTCTAGTAATTGCTCGAATAACAAATGGCGAAGCTCATCTAGTTTTTTTAGCTCCCAATCAGCAATCTGCTCATCTAGATTCTTTTTCCAATCTTTGAACAAGTGATTTTTTAATTTTTTGCGATCTTTGTCGGCATCTTGAGATTGTTTTCTCCAAAAGTGACTAGAATCAGGAAGACCCGAAAATTTAAAAAAATCACGATATAAGTCGATTGCCTGATTTAATTCTATGTCCTCTTGATTTAACAATTTGTCATAGACATCAGAATATGGCTTAAAAGGATTTTCAAGCTGAAGTTTACGCCTAGCATCTGTTACCCAAGTCTTGGTCTGATCATCTAAATTCATTTGAATTTTTTGATGATCCAACCAATGGTCTAGCTTTTTATGCACCAACTCTTTTTCAATGCTTTGCTTTGTATCTTGAAATAGGTCTAGTTGTCGCATAATGATTTTAAACGCTCACAATCTTGAATATGGGTTTCAAGGCTTTCAATTTGTTTTTTGATACTTTGCAATAAAAAAGTTAACTCCTTACTTGTAATAAACATAGAGTCATATTGTTCTTTATATTTTTCATTACATTTATTTACTGCATTCAAGGCTTTCTTAAAGCTATACAACTTACTATCTACTTCAGTTTCTAAAGCCTCAATTAACCTAGCATTCACTTGACTCTTTTTAGTTCCCTTTTTAAATTGTACTTTAGGTGTTTTCTTTTCTTCTCTACTGTAATACCCAGGTTCTTTAATTGTACATGTACCAGATTTATTAAAATTACATGAATAACGTCTAAATTCATTTCCATTAATATCAATTGGATGAAAATCTTTATCCTGTCCTTTCAAATCAATGCTGATATATATGTCTTGATTAGAAAACTGGAATTTAAAATAGTCTTTACCTGATATTGTGTATGTCAAATATATATCTTCCGAATAATAAAGTTCCTCTGTAATTTCTTTTTCTAATTTTTGTACTTGTTCTATTAATGAACTTGTCTCAACCCCACTATCTATACCCATTAGACCAATTGATTTTTCAATAATGTGGTTAATTTTGGAAAAATTTTCTTCTTTACTCCATAGACAGTATTTAAGTAGAAAAATTTCACTTAATAAAACCTCTTTACGTCCATTAAAAAAGGCTGCTGCTTTTAACAAATATGCAGCTCTTTGCCAACGACGATCAGACACATAAATTTTTTGATCTTCAGGTAATTCTGAAATTAACTTCCTGATCATTAAAATGACATTATTAATTTCTGAGCTGAAAATCACCTCATGAATTTCATCTAACCATGTTTTCCACTCATCTTCTTTAATCAATAACTGTGGATCAATATCAACATTTGATGAACTCGGTTTACTACCAATTAGATTTAGAAAGTTGTCTTTATCTTCAATAGGATTAACAATAATTCTTAAAATAAAACGATCATAAAGAGCTTCTAAACCTTGATTTTCAGGTGGTATCTCATTTGAAGCAGAAACCAACGCCTTTAATGGCACATTAACAATCTCATCTCCATTTTTAAAAATTTTTTCATTTACTAAGGTTAATAAGGCATTTAGAATTGCAGGACTTGATTTCCAAATTTCATCCAAGAATGCAAAGTCTGCATTTGGCAAATAGTTTTCGATCTTACGCGTATATTTATCTTCTTTTAGTGCTTTGATAGAAACTGGACCAAAGACTTCCTCAGGCGTGCTAAAACGATTCATTAAATATTCAAAATATTTAGGCTTATGGAAAGCCTGCGCAACTTTTCTAGATATTAAACTTTTAGCTGTACCTGGTGAACCAAGCAAGAATGTATTAGTTCCTGAAAGAGCTCCCAAGAAAGTTAAGGCAATAATATGTTCACGTTCATACATATTTTCAGACAAGTGCTGTAAAATTTTTTCGATTCTTTCGTTAGTCTTCATATATATTTCAATAAATTTAAGTAATTAATTAAAAATAAGTATTTAATAAAATAAACATATCATCCAACTATACGATTTTCTATAGATAGAATTTAATAATCAAAAATTTATGGAAATATCTATCAACTATTTTATTCATAAATCATCTACTTTCTGCGCCAACAATGTTGCAAAATGCTGTTTTATACGCTTCCCTTCATCATCTACCCGATGCAACTCACCGACATTTTCATTGTATTTCACAATCTTCCAGCCCGCGTACAAGGCACTTAACTCGCCTGCTTTAAACGTAAAAGGAAAGTCAGGCTGCGCAGGAATATCATCGGTATCCATCGCACAGACAATCAGGTTAAAGCCATTTATTTCGGTTGCTTGCTGCATCTGTGCAATCAAAGGTCTAACCGTTTGGGCCTGCAAGAACATCATCACCACGGTACAGCAAATAAAGTCATAACGGCCACTAATACTTGGGTCTGCATTTAAATCACGCTGCTGTACCTGAATGTTATCAATTCGCTCGCTTTGAATAATCTGCTTTAAGGTTTGCAGGCTCTTTTCATTGACGTCCCAGGCATCCACCTCAAAACTATGCTGACTCAAATACAGCGCATTTCGCCCCTGCCCGCAGCCGACATCCAAAGCACGACCACCTTGTAAATACGGCGTAGCAGCTAAAATTTCCGAGTGCGTGGGTGAAAGCTGATACTTTTTAGTGAAATAATCCTGTGGTAGACAGTAAAACCGTAGCTGACATTGCACATCATCACTGGCAGAAATAATTTTATGCCACGCCTGCGGTTCAATAAACGGAGGCTGCTGCTCTGGGCTAAAGACATGCTCGGACTGTACGTTGCCAAATTCATCCAGCATGGCAAAATGCAGCTCGCCCTTGAATACCGTCAGTTTTGCCCAGGTACCGGCTTTGGTATTGTGCTGTTTTTTAAACCCTTGCGGAATAGTCTGCTGTGTCCAGACAGGAAGTTCTTTATAATACATAAGCTGTTGCATAAAAGACTGCGCTCCAAAGCATCGGTGGTCGGGCTGAAATTAATCAGTTGATGATGTATGTTTTAGCATAGCCCGTTCAACAGCAGATTAAAATAAGCCAATCGCATTCCATTCAGGCAAACCAAGCACCCTATTAAAAAACAAAAAACTGCCCGGTACGGACAGTTTGACGGTCTTTAAAAAAAGAAAAATAAAGATACTTCGGTTTTTACTGCGACAGTTGTTCGCGCAGCCATTCCATATATTTTTCTTTATCCATAAAATCAGGTGCACTGCCCGTATCCAGACTAAAATATTGCTGATTGAACTGAATCACAATCTGTTCGGTATGATGCCAGTCTTCTATCATCTGGAAATATTGGTTAAAGAAAAGAAGGTTTTTACCCCAATTGTTCAGGCTTTCCAGTTTCGGGTATTTTTTATTTTCAACAAATTCACTGTATACATGCTGAATATCATCAAAAACATGTAGGGTTTTCATGACTCACCTGCCTAGATTTCATGTCGTGATCTTTGCGACTGTTTTAATCTAGCAAACGAATTTGAAAGGCAAATGACAACTCTATTGCAAAACTGTCATGCTTCAAAAGATAAGATTCCTTTGTTCAACAGCATGCTCGCTTTAACCGGTAAAACCCAAGAAAAACTCAATGATTACAAATGTTAAAAATATCAATTTCTATTGAATTAAACCGGAATAGGACAAAAAACTCAACATTAATGTAACCCATTCGCAACATCATGTTATCACTCTGTAAATTTAGTGGAATATTCACACAATTAAACATCTACAAGCTGTTCAGCCAGAAAAAGTAAGGCTCTTGAGCGTTAAAATAACCCGTACAAAAAACCTCTTTATTCTCACGATTGAGTAACCAACATGAATACCATTAAAACTGCTGTAGTTATCGCTTTAGTTGCCGGTACAACATCGGCTATGGCTGCTACTGCTGTAGAAACCACTCCGGCGGCTAAAGTTGCTGCTGCAAAAGCACATGTAAAAGCAGATGTGGCAAAAACAGCGGCTGCAGTTCAAAACACTGCTGCTGTAACTAAAGATAAAGCGGCTGCCATGTCTAAAACTGCTGCCCATAAAACTGGAGCCGCCAAAAATGCAGCCCTAACTAAAACAGCTCATGCAAAAGATGCCACTGTAGCTAAAACTGTAGCAGCTAAAGAAAAAGCGGTCGTTGCAACTCAAACTGCTGCTCACAAAACAGAAGTCGCTAAAGAAGCTGCTGTAGCCAAAACTGTAGCAGCTAAAGATGCAGCGGTAGCAAAAGCAGTTGAAGCGAAAGATGCAACCGTTGCTAAAACTGCACAAGTAACAGATACCGCTGCGGCTAAAACAGTTGCTGCAAAAGATGCTACTGTAGAAAAAACAGCTGAAGTCAAAGAAGCCGTGGCTGAAAAAACGGATGCGTTTAAAACTGAAGTAAAAGCCGAGAAAAAAGGCTTCTTCTCTTGGTTTAAAAAATCTGCGGCTTAATCTGCATAACGGATTTTAACCGTAAAAAAGGATGCCATTAACAGGCATCCTTTTTTATTGCTATTTTAGCGATCAAACTTGGGTACACCCTCCTATTCAAAGAAGTTTTTTGCTGTAGTTGCAATCACCTAATGAATTAATTTTGCGGGACATTTTCCAAAACCCCTAGTGAGATTTGCTCTCGGGCAATTTGCACATTGGTGGCACGACGGTCTATACCGAAAGGCTCAAGCAGCACATACAGGCCTTCTCTTGGATCAGGTGACTGCAAACCTCGGGCAATGGCCAGAACATATTGCTGCAATGCCAATGGCAAGCTGTTGATATCCGGCATAGGGGCTTCAGGAACCAGATCGATGGTCATCAAAATAGTGGGATCAACCACAAAGTTTTGCGTATCCATCTGGATCTGCATAATTCTATGCTGCAAAACTCGCTCATTTTGAGGATCAGTCCGATATTCAATCACAGGGGTGGTTTCAGCGCTTAACTCGGCGTCTGTTAAGGGAGCTAATCCAGGTGCATCTGCTATATCGGCAAAAGTAGAGGAAATAGAAAAGCTTGCGGCAATCGCTACGATTGCACAGGACAATTTTTTTAGGATCTTCATGGCAGTTCTACTCAACAATGAATTGAAGTAAACAAACAACCGTCGACACCTATAATTGTATAGTTTATGCGCCTTTCAGCCAGTTGCCACAGACCAGTGGTCTGGCCGAACATTCTAACTTTCGTTAAAAAAACTGCTCATTTCACCGCTTAAAAAACATGAGAATTGCTTCGATAAGAAAGTTCTATGCTGGATCATGTTTCTATAAATCAGATTTTTATCTTCTCCTGACTTATTGCTCGGCTGACATAAAATTCCGTCATAATCTTTATTTTTCTCGTATTCCGACGCGCAGAAGTACAGGAAATGTTACATCTAAATATTCAGCTGCCGTTTGCAAAGCCGCTGAAATCGGCTGTAGCGGGTCATTCCGGTTATGTTCCTGGTAATGTTTCAGGCCTGACCAGGTCTTTAAATAACTGAGCAGTTGCTGTCCTGTCCATTGATATTCCAGACGCAGCTCCGGAACCGCCTGTTCATGAAAGGGAAATGGAATGGTTTGATACAGCTCATCAATATAACGCCGTTCGCTATCCCAATAATCTTTTAGGGTTTCAGCATACAGCTGTTGAACCAAAGCATTGATTGCAGCATCCTGAACCTGAATGAGACCATAGCCAATGATGGCCAGCACCCCTTGAGGTTGAAGTACTCGTGTTACTTCTTTATAAAATGCGTCAAAGTCAAACCAGTGTATGGCTTGCGCTACCGTCACCAAATCAATGGACTGGTCCGGAATCGTCGTCTGCTCTGCTGCTTGCAGCTGATAGCTGACATTTTCAAAATAAGGCGCTTGTTGCAACTGGGCTCCACTGATATCGGTGGCCACCACATGCTCGAAATACGGCGCCAGAAGCTGGGTAAACTGACCTGAGCCTGTCCCACAATCCCAGGCAAAATTCCGTTCAGGCACATGCTTTAAAATTTCTTTGATAATTTGAGTGGAATAAGCCGGACGGGCCTGTTTATAACGCTGACTACCCTCAGAAAACAGATCTTTCATTTAACGATGCTCAAATATTTTTATAAGTTTAATCAATGACCTGATCAATTCTAAAACTGGTCTGGGCAATCGGTGCCAGCTGATCATTCAATTGATAATATTTAACATCATATATGCCTGCTTTCCAGCCCTTCGCAGGATTAAAACCGACCCAGTTCTGTTCCCGACTGGCACTGATACGCTGCGGCATAAAAAACAGCACTTCACCTGTGGACTGGTTGCTCCAGCGAACAAAAACCTGTTCATGATTCGGTATTTTTCCCAAAGTATCAAAATGGGCAAATAATTGCTGTCCGGCATAAATCTGTCTCGGCAGCACCTGATTGGCTACATATTGTTGCTGCGCCGTGACGCTGGCCTGACCGGTCATGGCTTCATGCGGATCATTTTTTGCATCGACAAATTCATTGACCAGACGCTTGGCAAACGTGCGCTTGTTGTGGATACCAGATAAATCATAGTCTGGAAAGGCCTGCGCCAGATACATGTCAATCTGTTCAGGGCTGGCTTGATCTATAACGCTATTGACTTGGGTCTTCTGTTTTTTGAGCTGTTGCTGCAATGCAGGACGATCTTCAGGCTGAGTTTGTGCTTTTTGCTGAATGGTGTGAATAAAATTTTCCACAGCAATATCCTGATGGCGCTCAGAAACAGTCGGTTCCGCTTCAGGCTTGGACTGGGCAACCCAATAACCCAACCCAAAGCAGAGTATGCCAATCACCAGTGCAGCAAGGAATTTCATGCGATTTAAATACGCTACTTAGTTACAGGTGATGGTTTCAGTCAGGTTTCCGACAGGAATATTGACGCTGCCAGTGGGAAATAATGCCCCTGCACTGACCTGCTGTCTGGTCAGGTTGGTTCCGGAAAGCAGCCTTAATCCTTCCGCAGTGCACAGTCCCGTATGGGTATCATTGCTCAGCTGTACCACACAGCCATTGACTGTCACTTTATGGGTATTTGTGACTGGCTGAGCACATAACTGGGTAATGACTACTGAAGAAGATGACTCCAGTTCACATGCTGAACAGTCCTGATTTGCACCGCCACAGGCATCGGCCGCTTTTTCGCTGCGGCAAATATAAGTCTGATTGCCGAAGCTAAACGTTTTTTCATAGGATGAGTTAAAGTAATCTCCGCTTCCGCTACCACCACAAGCTGTGAGTAAAACCGATAAAAAAGCGAATACAGGGAGAGCGATTCTTTTCATTGCATAGTCTCCAGTTGTTATTACTTTGATTCTATAAGAACAAAAACCTCAAGCTATGAAGATGTAAAACAAGAAAAATTATTGCATTTTAGGTGTCATCACCCCGGATGCAGGAGGATTATCTAATGTTCAATCGTACCCATGCTGACATTTTTCAGGTCGAGCTGTATATGCGTACCACGGTCGATGTGCTGCATACTGTTGTTACGGTCTATACCAAAGGGCTGCAACATAATATACAAGCCTTGTGTCGGATCACTCGACTGTAAACCCTGAGCGATATTCACCACATGCTGTTGCAGTATAGGAGGTAAAGAATTCAGGTCTGGCTGTGATTGTAAGGGCTGAATTTCCAGATTGGCAACCACATGGCTGTCAAGCATAAAGTTTTGTGCTTCACGTGAATTACGAATAACTTGATGCTGTAAAGCACGAAGGTTTTTTTCATCATTCTGATAGGGTACAAACCCTGTTTCTGTACGTAGTTCTGGCTCGGCCAATACTTGCAGTGTCGGCAAGGTCACCGTGTCGTCCGCATGGACCAGCATGTTCCCCGTACAGGCGAGTAGCAGCGGTAAAGCAGAGATTTTTAGAAGATTCATAAGTTTGACTCCTCACGTAATTTCAAGGCAATGCAGCTTCACGCCATGCAAGGAAAATGCTTTTCACTGCATCTGTATAGGTTATAGCCTACATGAAATTCCGTTTTTGCTCACTTGGACTCGGATAGACGGTCTTTCCAAAACCGCTCAATCCATTAATGAGATTCGCTTATATCCGCCTTTTATCGCATCTTGCATGCAGGGATAAGTCCCCATATCCAACAGACAGGCAAAAAAAATCCCCAAACAATGTTTGAGGATTTTTTAAATATGGTGGCGAGACCCAGGATCGAACTGGGGACACACGGATTTTCAATCCGTTGCTCTACCTACTGAGCTATCACGCCGATGCCGTGTATTAAGCCGTATCTGTTATCAATAGTCAATATAATTCATGACATTTTTATTTGATCGGGTATTTTTTACCCAAAAAAAATCCCTGATGGGATCAGGGATTGAAATCTTAAAATCAGATTTTGAATATGGTGGCGAGACCCAGGATCGAACTGGGGACACACGGATTTTCAATCCGTTGCTCTACCTACTGAGCTATCACGCCGATGTCGCGTATTAAACAGTTTAAGTGTTTTACAGTCAAGCAGGTTTTGGGCTTTTTAAAGCAAGTGCTTATTTTTAAGGCAAATTGGCATTTATTTGCCTATTTTTTATTTAAAACTCAAATCATTATTTAATAGATCTCTTTTATAAATCAGAAAATGTTCAATATTTGATATTTTAAATCAGCACGGCCTCATTTGATTGATTTAATTTTTTTACCTTCTCGTAGGCAATCTCTCTACTTTTGAAAGGTCAAAAGTAGACAAAAACCTTTTGTTTCCCATACACGACATCCTTGTCGTGATGGGAAACGTGTGGCATCCATGCCACACTCATGACTCTAATATCGACTAAAATCTATTTTCAATTTCAGCTTTATGAACAATTTTTAGTTTCTAAAATGATTTATGAAAGAAGTCTAATCGCCTCCATATTTTTCACTTATAAAAAAACAGCCTGAAGGCTGCTTTTTTATGTATTGGACGGGTTTAAATTTTTTCCAGATGCGCCAGACAGCGATGAATTGCCCCACAGCCCGGTTCAAATGTCTTCACGCCTTTTTCTTCTTCTATGCGGCACACTTCACTGACCAGCCGTTCTGCAACCCCGCGTCCACGGTTGGCCGGGTGTACCACAATATTTTCCAGCGTCCGGCTTTCCCCCTGCCCGGTACACCAAATTGCCCCAATCACTTTAGTATTAAATTCTGCTGTGTAAACTAGGGTATACTGAGCCAAGTTTTGCTCTAGTTGTTCAATGGCATCCTGCCCATCTCCAAATTCCGGGCTAGTGTCATACAGTCGCTCAAGCTGGCTGCGCACTTCGTCATTTTCTAGTGAAGTATAAGCGTGTACGGTAATAGGCATTGATTAACCCTCCTGAGCAATCTAATATGCGGGGACTTCGTCGCCGCGAAAAAACATTTTACATCATCATTTTTGACGTTTTTGAGGAACGTGTCTATGACGCAACGTATCAGTGAAGTGGTAAGAAACACTAACGAAACCAAAATCCGAGTTCGTGTGAATCTTGATGGTACAGGTCAAGGCACTCTCAATACTGGTGTCCCATTTTTAGATCATATGATTGATCAAATCAAGCGACACGGCTTATTTGACATTGACATTCATTGTGATGGTGACCTGGAAATTGATGACCATCACACCGTAGAAGACTGTGGTATCACCCTGGGACAGGCATTTGCCCAGGCACTGGGTGATAAAAAAGGCTTACGTCGTTATGGTCACTTCTACGCCCCACTGGATGAATCTTTAAGCCGTGTTGTGGTTGATTTATCGGGCCGCCCAGGCTTGTGGATGGATATTCCATTCACTCGCGCACGTATTGGCAGCTTTGATGTTGATCTATTCTCTGAATTTTTTCAAGGTTTTGTGAATCACGCCTTAATGACGCTACACATTGACAACCTGAAAGGCAAAAACAGCCACCACCAGATCGAAAGCGTGTTTAAAGCATTTGCCCGCGCACTCCGTATGGCATGTGAAGTCGATCCACGTGCAGAAAATACAGTAGCTTCAACCAAAGGTACCTTGTAATGACCCGTATTGCCCTTCTTGACTATGGTATGGGAAATTTACACTCTGCAGCCAAAGCCCTGGAACATGTCGGCGCAACAGTAGATGTCACCAATGATCCCAAACTGATTGCCCAGGCCGACAAAATCGTCTTTCCGGGTGTCGGTGCAATGCGTGACTGTATGCAGGGCATGCATGAAGCCGGTATTGATGAAGTGGTACGCCATGCCGTATTCAACAAGCCTGTGCTGGCGATCTGTGTCGGCATGCAGGCGCTGATGCAGCGTTCGGAAGAAAATGGCGGTACCGATGCGCTGGGTATTTTTGCAGGTGAAGTGAAGCGCTTTCCGGATATGGAAGGCTTAAAAGTACCGCATATGGGTTGGAACCAGGTGCATCAGGCAGACCCAAGTCATCCAATGTGGAAAGACATTGAACAGGATGCGCGTTTCTATTTCGTGCATAGTTTCTATGTTGAACCGCAAGACAAGAACATTGTGGCAGCCACTTGTGACTATGGTTTAGAGTTCTGCACGGCACTGCATCAAGAAAACCTGTTCGCCACTCAGTTCCATCCTGAAAAGAGCCATACCGCAGGTTTACAGTTACTGAAAAACTTTGTGGAATGGAATATCTAATTTCCACGCTGCACATCAAAGCCCAGTTTCGACTGGGCTTTTATTTTGCCTAAAATACGAAAAGCGATTAAGCTGAATACAAACCAAGAAAACTATTGATGATTATGGAAGAGCCACTGCTTCAAACCCTGCCCAGCAAAGAACAGATTCAGGTCTTCCCTTTATTTAAAAACCTTCCGATGCAACAGATTCAGGTGATTCACAGCCTAGAACAATGTCATGCTTTGGAAGCAGAATTAAAACACTGTGCTGTTCTGGGTTTTGACAGCGAATCCAAACCGACCTTTGAAAAGGGCGAAGTTGCAACTGGACCACATCTGATTCAGCTGGCGACCTTGGACAAAGCCTACCTGTTCCAAATGAATGACGAGATTTGGGAATTTTTAAAGCCGATTTTTGCCAGCCGTGACCAGATTAAAGTCGGCTTTGGCTTAAAGAATGATGCCCATCTGTTCCGTAAAAAAGGCATTGAACTGAACAGTGTGATTGAACTGTCGAAATGCTTTTCTGCCTTTGGCTTTAGCAATCCGATGGGACTGAAAAATGCCATGGCACTTCTATTTCAGGTGAACTTTCCCAAAAGTAAAAAAACCAGCACCTCGAACTGGGCACGCAAAACGCTGACTCCACAGCAGATTGACTATGCCGCTGCCGATGCCTATGCCCCGGTTTTAGTGTTTGAAGAATTATTACGCTTAGGCTTACTCCCCAAACATATTCCCAATACCACATTAAAGTTGCGCATTCGCCCCAGCAAAATAAAAGCTGAAACTGGTGCTTAGAGATTTGCCAATACTTTGTTAAGATGGAACACAATGAATTCAATAAGATTAGGCAAGGAGCGAAAGCATGCTGATCATCCCTGCAATTGACCTGAAAGATGGCAAATGTGTCCGTTTAAAACAAGGCCGTATGGAAGACGATACCGTATTCTCTGACGATCCAGTTGCAACTGCACAGCATTGGGTCAATGAAGGCGCACGTCGCTTGCATCTGGTGGATTTAAACGGCGCTTTCGCAGGTACACCGATTCACAAACCTGTGGTGGAAGCAATTGCCAAAGCGCAACCAGAACTGCCTATTCAAATTGGCGGTGGTATCCGCTCACTGGAAACTATTGAACATTATTTGGATGCCGGTGTGTCTTTTGTGATTATTGGCACCAAAGCAGTTCAAAATCCTGAATTTGTTGAAGAAGCCTGCAAAAAATTTGCCGGTCACATCATTGTCGGTATTGATGCCATGAACGGCATGGTGGCAACTGATGGCTGGGCAAACGTGACTGATGTCAAAGCAACAGATTTGGCTAAACGTTTTGCCGATGCTGGTGTATCAAGCATTGTCTATACTGACATCGCGCGTGACGGCATGATGCAGGGTGTAAACATCGAACAAACCGTCAATTTGGCGACGTATTCAGGTCTGCCTGTGATTGCATCTGGTGGCGTGACCAATCTGGACGATGTGCGCAACTTAAAAGGCCAGCCGGGCATTTTAGGTGCCATTACCGGTCGTGCCATTTACGAAGGCACGCTGAATCTTCGTGAAGCGCAATTATTGTTAGATGAACAATCACTTTAATTCCGTGATGTATCTCCAAGAGGTCTTCGGACCTCTTTTTTATTTCTGATATTTTAAAATCACTTTCTGTGTCAACATGCCCTATTTTCCTTCTGGCCTGAAAGCCAAAGCACCGCAACTTGCCTTAATTTTAATTACCCTGATTTGGGGCGGTTCGTTTATTACCGTGCAATACGGCTTAAACTTTGCCAGTCCGATGTTTTTTGTCGGCTGCCGTTTTGCTGCAGCCATGCTGTTTGTCGGCTTGTTTTCCTGGAAAGATTTAGCTGGAATCCGGCTGAAAGAAATTGCCGCAGGGGCTTTGATTGGTCTGGTGATTGCCTTGGGTTATGGCACGCAAACCATTGGGCTGCAAAGCATCAGCAGCAGTGAATCCGCTTTCCTGACAGCTCTCTATGTACCTCTGGTGCCGATTCTTTTATGGCTAGTGTTCCGTAAAACCCCGCAATTCATGACCTGGTGCGGAGCAGCGCTGGCCTTTTTAGGTCTGGTCTTTTTAACCGGCAATGGTTTTGGTGCAATCCAGCTGAATTTCGGCCAGATCATTACCATTCTCGGTTCAATCGCGATTGCCATGGAAATTATTCTGATCGGATTGTTTGCCGGTAAAGTCAATGTGCGGCGTGTCACCGTCATTCAGCTCGGCTTTGCCTCGATTTTTGCCTTTTGTATGATGCCCCTAGCGGATGAAAACTGGAATCCGGTCTTTTCCAGGCCGCTCGTGATCATTTTAGCTGGCTTAGGTTTAGCCAGTGCCGCCATTCAACTGGTGATGAACTGGGCACAGCGTGCAGTCGACCCTGCACAGGCTGCGATTATCTATTCGGGTGAGCCGGTTTGGGCTGCTTTAATTGGCCGTATCGCGGGTGAGCGTTTGCCCCTACTGGCCCTCCTTGGTGGGGCTTTGGTGGTGTTAGGGGTAATTGTCAGTGAGTGGAAACCGAAATTCTTGAAGAAGAATGAGGAAGTGAGCCCTTAAAAGCTGCATTTCTCCCCCTCCCTGACCTTCTCATCCGGGGAGAGAGAAACTAAAGCTGGAGATGATAAGCACTACCCTACAAGCAAGAGCTCCTTCACCAATTTCTAGAACGATGCTACTGCTAAAATACTATTTCTAATATGCCATTTCCAAAAAGACAGCTCTATCTCTCTGCTGTCCCATAATTTAATTTAAGTAAACTTTGGATTGACGAATGTGGCAGGGATGCCACATGTTACCCACACATAACATGGATGTTATGTGTGGGTAACAAAGGCTTTTGCTTACTTTTGGCCTGTCAAAAGTAAGACATCGCCTACACAAATACATTTCGATTTTATTGAAAAATTGTGGCTGTGAAAGACTTTAACTTATCTATGAAATTTTAAGCTTTCTCATCAGCAAAGAATTAAAGAAAATAATGAATATTGGATTAACAAACGAATGTCTACAAACAGACTTCATAAAAATTCATTTATATGATTCTAATTCGAAATTAACCGTTTTCAGCAAAATAAAAGCCCTTAACAGAACTATGGGACAGTACTGGCTCAATCTGCCTTTTTGAGTATCCACCCGTCTTATTGATACATCGGCTGATTATCATTCAGGCGCATCATACCGCGAATCGCACGATACACAATCCAGATCCAGGAAACGCCAATCACAACCAGACAAAATGCACTTACCCCTAAAGCAACCCCGGTAAATACATCCATGTTTTCACCCGTGAAAAACAGGAAAATAAAAGGAATAAAGGCAATCAGGTTCCAGAACAGATACCACCAGAAAGTTCGGATTTGCCAGGTAAAATGGCTTTCAAAAATAGAGCCACGTACATCATTGCGTTTTATATAGTTAATGATCAGGGCAACAACAGCCAATAAACCACCCGTAAAAATGGCAATCATGTAGAGGATATAAAGGATTAAAGTGAGGCTACGATGCGGATCTTGATCTATAGAATAATTCATTGTCATGCCTTATAAAGTCATTGCTCTCCTTAAAATTTCAGTACATTAAAAGGAGAAATCAGCCATAAAATCAAAAGTATGTTCAAGGCTATAGTACAAAAATAAATCTTTCTAAAAGGTTGTTTTTGTGTTTTATGCCGCAGTTTTTCCTGAGCCAGCCATGCCGTAGGCCAGCCGCCAAGAAAAGACAATACATGCAAGGCCTGTTCGGGTACGCGGTGCTTACCCTGCAGGGCTGCTTCTTTATCTTGGGCGTACATCCAGTAAGTGATGGCATTAATGAGACTAATAAATAACAGCACCATGCCACTTAATAAACCCGCTACGGTAAACACGGCCAAAGCCAGAATATAACCGACACAAGCAATTTGCATCGGTTTTAATTTTTGCGCAGGTTGACTGGAAGGTTTTGGCTTGCTGACATTTTTTTTAGTTTGTGACGCTTTAAGATAAGTCACCTGCTGGGCACGATAACGTCCATCTCCATCCAGCAATACCGTATATTCAAGCGCACAACCCACAATCGGACGGGGTCCCTGACGGGCAAAATCCTTGATATGCAAAAACACGCGATCTTTCGAGGCATCATTGGGCTGAATAAAACCATAGCCTTTTTCATCAAACCATTCGACTAATCGCCCCTGATCACGCATTTTTATATCCTATATCAAGCCGTCACAAATTTTAGTCGTTCCACAAGCATATTACGCATTTCCAAAGGATTTTTTTGAAGAATATCATCTCCTGTACGTCCTTGTTGTGCATTTTTTTGTGCGACTTGTAAACGCATCAGCCAAAAACGTGCAGCTGCCATAGCCAGATAGATTTCCAGGCAGGATTTTTCATCCTGAGTCAATGGACGCACCGTTTCATAGGCTTCTAAAAAGGCCTGGGCTTTCACTTCATTTAAGTGAACCTCAGGATATTCGGTACAAAAATCATTTAAGGTAATTGCAATGTCAAACAGGAATTCATCTTTGTTAAGTTCGTAAAAATCCAGAATTCCTTTTAATTCATTGCCTTCAAACAGGGTATTGTCACGGAACAAATCGGAATGAATAAAGCCTTTGGGGCGGTTTGGATAGACGGCAGTGAGCGCATCATAAAGTCCCAGCACCTCGCTGAGCAAAATGGCATCGGCCGGATTTAAAGTCGGTTTTAATTCTTTTGCCACTTGCAACCAGTAATCATGGTTACGATATTCGGCGCGTTCCAGAGGAAAATCCTGTAAAGCAATATGGATTTTCGCCTGAGCCACAGCAATCGCCTGTACCTGCTCCAGAGTTGATGGCATGGGATGCTTACCCATCATGCGCGGTGCAATCTGGGCGGGTTTATCTTTTAAAGTATGAATGGCTTTGCCCGCATAATTTAGCGGTACCGGCACAGCTACCCCCTGTTTGCCCAAATGCTCCAGCACGGGAACCAGCTCCCCCGCACCCTGTTCATCCATTTCTTCAAATATCGTGAGTACATACTGCTGACCATTTTCACAGACTAAAAAATAGTTTGTATTCTGAATACCTCCTTGAATCGGAATCAGGTCCAGCACCTCTAATCCATAAGGGGCTGTAAACGCCTGAACTTCCTGTAAAGTCAAAGTGGTATAAACCGACATAGAAAAACCTGCAAAAAAACTTACATAATTTTGATAGAATACCTGCTACGACTACCAAGGTGTAGCACCTTCGTGGCGAAGTTTCATAATCGGCTGTTATTTTTGGAAAAAATTATGCTTGCTAAACGTATTATTCCTTGCCTTGACGTAGATAATGGTCGAGTGGTGAAAGGTGTACAATTCCTTGATATTCGTGATGCAGGCGATCCGGTTGAAGTAGCACGCCGTTATAACGAACAGGGTGCAGATGAAATTACCTTCCTGGACATTACCGCAACCTCAAGCGGCCGCGATACCACGTACCGTACCGTTGAACGCATGGCCGAAAGCGTATTTGTTCCCTTAACCGTAGGTGGTGGTGTGCGTAAGGTGGAAGATATCCGCCTGTTGCTGAATGCCGGTGCAGATAAAGTCAGCATTAACTCGGCTGCGGTATTTAACCCGGAATTTGTGCAGGAAGCTTCGCAACGCTTTGGCGCCCAATGTATTGTGGTCGCCATTGATGCCAAGAAAACTGGCGACAATAAATGGGAAATTTTCACCCATGGTGGCCGTAAACCGACCGGGATTGATGCCATTGAATGGGCAGTGAAAATGGCCAATTACGGCGCGGGCGAACTTTTAATTACCTCTATGGATGCCGATGGCACCAAAGCCGGTTATGACCTGGCATTAATGCGTCACATCAATGACCGTGTCACCATTCCAACGATTGCTTCAGGTGGAGTGGGCAACTTGCAGCATTTGGCCGACGGTATTCTCAAGGGCGGTGCGGATGCGGTACTTGCCGCTTCTATTTTCCACTTTGGTCAATACACCATTCCGGAAGCCAAGCAATATCTGGCTGCTCAAGGAATTGAAATGCGTCTCTAAATTTTAGCATGCCTTAAAAAATCAAAAGAGTGTCTAAATGACACTCTTTTTTATTCATAAATGGCTTTGCAATCAAGCTTGCATAAAAAGTGCAGATAAAAAAAGGGAGTCTTGAAGACTCCCTATAAACCAAGAAAACTACAGCGCGGTTTCTTGAAAAGAAAAACAGTAAAATGACATATACAGTAGCTCGTCAAGTTAACTAGACCGACTTGATTGCGAAAACAAATATATAACAAAAAAATAACAAAAACATTGACCATTGATGCCGAAAATATTGACAAATTACGACAAGGTCTCGGCAGTCGTGACTTCTGGCGATTTTATTGCGATCTCTTCCTGAACAATAAAACTCTCCCTCCCTTCTGAGAAAATGATCATCTCCCCTGTTTTTCCACCCATTTTGCCGGGAAATAACGCTCAGTTATGCCGTTCAACAGATTTGAAACGGTGCCGGGCAGCAGAATTCCTAAGGGATTTTTCTCCTGCAATTCTGGCGCTGAAATCACCCGAGTTCCCAAAATGTAATCAAACCAGGGCTTGGTCACGCACCAGTTGGCATCCTGATTGGAATTCATATGATGATCATAATGCCAGGGGATTTTTTTCATGGCCCATTCTGGCTCTAAATGGGCACGGCGATGAATATAATAATAATTACAGGCGCTATATACGGTAGACAGAGCCATGCCTTTGGAGACCGGATAAAATAGCGTACCAAAAACGCCTGCAACCACGACTAAAGAGACAACTTCATTTTTAGTGCGCCAATTGGCAAGACCTTCGACATAGCCATGGTCATGAAATGCTGTTTTTCTGACTTCGCGATGATGTTCCCAATGTGACTTCATGCTGTCGGGCACCGGACTATAACGGGGTTTTCCACTGCGATGTGTGCCATGCAAAATATATTTGTGTGCTACCCATTCAAAACCATTGGCCACCACCAGCCCAACCAAAAAACCTTTCCACATATCCATTTCTCCCTATTTTATATTGAATATAGGTTATAAAATATGCTAAACATTGACCCAAAATAAAATTTAATTGACAATTACGACAATAAAAAGATCAATATGCCACATTCTAAAGACTACACAGGCTCTGTATATGGTGGACTTGGGCATTTACTTTATGCCTATAGTCAGGCCAAAGGCTTGGTTATTTCTGAAAAACTTGAACAAGTTCAGAATCTGGAACGTTTTGACTTCTGTCTTTGGCGTGATTTGCTGACAGATATAGACCAACATCTGCAAATTCCGGCACTAGGCCTGGATATTGCCGAACATGTCCAGCCTAAACATTTGGGCATCATTGCCTATATTGCCCTGTCCTGCAACACTTTGGGGGAAGCCTTATACCGTTATCATGATTTTCATCGACTGATCTATGATGGCAGTGCCTTAGAACTCAATATACAGGATGGATATCTGGCGCTTGGCTGGGGATACATCCCCTTTCATTTGACCACGCAAATTACCCAGGAAAATGCCATTGCCCTGATGGTGCAATTTTTGAAACATTTTCTGGAATTTAAAGATATTCATATACATGAAGTGCACTTTATTCATCCTGCACCGAAAAATGTGGCCATCTATGAAGAATACTTCAATTGCAAAGTCCTGTTTTCCCAGCCTAAGGCCCAAATTATTGCACCCATTCATCAGTTGGCTAAACCTATACGTCAAGGTGACCAGACCTTGCAGCATTTACTGATGCAACAAGCTCATGCCCTATTAGATAAGCTTCCCAATTCCACCCAGCTCGATCATCGTCTGCAACAGGCTATTCTCACCGGGCTGCAAAAAAACCAGTATCAAATCGCACCTATTGCCAAACAGTTACATATGTCGGTACGCCAACTGCAACGCCATTTACAGCAACAAGACACCACCTATCAGCAACGTATGCAGGAAGTACGGCATTTACTGGCTGTACAATATTTAAAAGACCGGCATCTGAGCCTGCAAGAAATTGCCTTATTACTGGGTTATTCCGAGCAAAGTGCCTTCCAGCGTGCATTTAAACAGTGGACCAGCCTTACACCGCAGCAATGGCGACAACAACAATATGCAAAAATTACACTCTGCTCGTCATCTTGACCTTCTATTTATTCATCAGGTTATGATTAATCAAGCAGCAATGTCCCGATTCCTATCAAATCACCTGAATGATAAAAAAGCTCACATCGGTGAGCTTTTTTATGTTCCATGTGGAACATAAACGCTGTTTACAAAAATGGATTTTCAATTTCCTGTTCATCCTGGCGGTCAATTTTTTCCGGAAGATGAGCTTCATTTTCCAAGGCACTGACCACGGCATTGACAAAAGCCTGCAAGGCTTTCGCTGCCTGAAGCCCGGCCTGATCTTTGGTCAGCTGTAAATTACCATAAATACTGACGCGGTCTTCCTGATTTTCTAAGGTTAAGTCGTGAATGGCATGCGATTCGGTACCATTTTCAAAAGGCTTGAACATTATATTTCCCCTGATCTTTGTTATTATTAAAAAGGTAGCATGATGACTTTCATCCTACCTAAAAAGGACTTATTTCAACAACTGTAAAATATACTGCAAAAGCCCTTCAATCAGTTGCTTAACAATCGCATCCTGGGTATCTGGATCGATCGTTGACGCACTGCCGTTGTTCTCGTTCGCTTGTGTAGGGGTTGAGTTTGCTGAACTTGCAGAGGAAGATTTAAACTTTTTCTGCAAAGCGCTCAGCTCATCTGCACTGACTTCTTCGGCACATTGGCTTTCTGCATCCCAATAAGAATAGGCAATTTTCTGATTCGCTTTCACGGCACTTGCCTTTAATGGCAAATTGTAAGTATTGCGCTTCTGGTCTTCGGTTAACTGCGGAAAAATGTTGATTCCGGTCAGATCTTCCAGGGCACAGATACTCATCACCTGCACTTTGGGTGTAGTATCTTTTAGGGTGTTGTCGGCATAGTACACCCCTGCCGCCCCTGTTTTTGGCATATAGATGGCTTTATAGGTTGCTGTCGGGACGATCACCCCATTACCTATAGTTTTCAGTTTTTTAGCTGAATACACCGGTCCCGTTACAATATAGACATCCTGCTTCTGCTTGGTCACAATGGCGCGAGTCGCCTCTTCCAGCTCCCGCCAAACCTGCTGATTGTTTTTCGGGGCCTGCGGCACCATGTTGGCCAATGAGAAGCTGTCAAACTGGGCATCTTTATTCGGCATGTCGGCATTCGGTGCCATGTGTCCACGATCATAGCCCGAAGCTTTATAGTCGGCCAAGGTCGCACGATATTCTGTTTTTAAACGTGTTTCTTCATGGAAGTTGTCTTCACGTGGAATTTTCTGGCTCAAGCGCTGCGGGGTCAAAGCTTCCGCCACCCACAAAGGCGTTTTCGACACCCCCGAATACATCACGTTAAAGCCATTAAAGCACAGCGGAAAGGCATTTTTAGTCAGGCTTTCCTTGGCCAGATAAGGCGGAATATCACGGTAAAACTGATCCAGACAGGCCGAGTTTGATGCAGATGGCAAGGAGACCAGCTGTTGAATTTTTTCCTGTCCAAAAGCAATTGCAAAGCTGCTGGTCGCCACTACCCCCAAAACAATTTTTAAACTATTCTGATTTAAAATTTGCATCAAAGATTGACCGCTTTTACCTTTCTTCATTGCCATTTTGAGCCGAACCCCTATTTTTCACGAGCTTAACAAGCAGTGAAAATGAAGTATATGTAGTAAATTTTATTTGCTTAACATTTAGACTAAAACTGTTCAACAAAAGCACAGTTGTTGTAACAGTCTGTCTCATTTTCTAAAGCTTTTATAACAAGTCTTAATAGCTTTACGTATGTTTGATTGAAAAACCGATCATGCTTATGACAAGGTAAAAATACGCAAAAAAATCTGAATAATGATTGCTACGGAGTATTTTATGCATTTTAAGCTTTTAGGTTTAAGTCTAGTCACAGGAATGATAAGTGCAACTGCATTTGCAGAACCTGCCATTCAACCGGGCGATACCTTAGAAAGTCTATCTAAAGTCAAAGTAAACACGACGGTAAATGGTCAGGCCGGTTCCATTGAAAATTTGGTCGCCAGTGGTCAGATCCGTATTGTGGAGGCAGGGCAAGTTGCTGCTGAGTCCAACCCAGCAGGTTCTGCAACCGAACTGCAAACCCGTTCTGCTACCGATAGCACTGCATCTCAAGCTGCTCCACAAACTGCCGGCCTAAATACCCCAGCACAAAATACTGAAACCATCCAAGCTGCACCTGAAACTGAAGTACAAGCCACCTCAGCTTCAGATGCAACTGCGGCACAAAGCGCTGAGGTGAATACAGCGGCACAGGCCGTTGATCCTGCAGCACAAGCAAATGCACCTGCGATCGAGCAAACAGCTCAGGCGGCCTCTGAAAATGTAGATCCTATGCAACCGAATGGTGAATTAGCCGCACAACAGGCAGAGCAAGCTGCAGATCAAGAGATTGCAGCTGCGCCAGTCAGTCAATCTACTGCTGATACACCAGTGAACGCAGCGAATATGCCTCAAGCAGATGCCACCCCTGAATCTGCAACTGTCGCACCGGCAAATAGCGCTGATGCCCCTGTACTTCAGGAAGCCTTTGCAGCAACTCCTGAAGCTGCACCACAGCCAGATGATGCAGTCCAAGCGGCTCCAGAAGCTGAGGTGACAGATGCTCCGGTAAATGCATCTCCCGAAACGCCAGTGGCAGACGCAACAGAGAACTAATCACACTCTTGTTCAGGCTTTCATCCTCCAAATAAAAAACCAAGGATTTTCCACCTTGGTTTTTTATTGCCTGCAATGTCTAGCGCCTAGATTTCGATTTGACTGCCTAATTCAACCACACGATTGGGAGGAATCTGATAAAAGTCACTGACCGGACTGGTGTTACGCTGCATCGAAATGAACAGCTTTTCACGCCAAGGGGATAAGCCGTCGCCCACCGTATGAATCAGTCGATCTCGGGAAATAAAGAAGCTCATCTGCATCATGTCAAATTCAAAACCCAATTCCTGATAGGCCTGTTCCAGTGCTTCAGGAATATTGGGTTGATCTTTAAAACCGTAATACAGTGAAATACGATAAAAACGATTATCCAGTTTTTCAATTTTACTCCGTTCTTCCTGCGTCACATAAGGAATGTCACGGGTATTCACGGTTACCATAATATTCAGCTCATGCAAGACCTTATTGTGCTTGATATTATGCAGCATGGCGTGTGGCACGATATTCGGTGTACCGGTCAGGAATACGGCTGCACCTGGAACAAATTGTGTTTCAGCACTCATACCAATACTTTTGATAAACAGATCGATCGGCAAGGCGTCTTTTTCCAAACGAGCCAGCAAGATTTCACGACCTGCTTTCCAGGTCATCAAAATGGTATACACGGCTGCACCAATCAAAATTGGTACCCAACCACCTGCAATAATTTTTAATGAGGTCGATGCAACAAAGACCAAATCAATCAGCAAAAATGGCACGGCAAAGAGCAGAACCTTCCATACCGGCCAGCGCCAGAAACCATAAGCCAGAAATGCAATCAAAATGGTCCCGCACAGCATAGTCATGGTCACGGCAACGCCATAAGCACTGGCGAGATTGGCACTGTTTTCAAATAATAAAATCAGAATAATGACCGAAATAAACAGCACCCAGTTAATGAAGGGCAAATAGATTTGCCCCTGTTCAACATCCGAAGTGTGATGCACGGTTAAACGGGGTAAATAACGCAGCTGGATAGCCTGATTGGTCATGGAAAAAACACCCGTAATCACGGCTTGCGAGGCAATAACTGCTGCTGCGGTTGCCAGACCAATCATCGGATACAATGCCCAACCGGGAACCAGCATATAAAACGGATTGGCAATCGCATCCGGATTACGCAGCAGTAACGCCCCTTGTCCTGCATAGTTTAAGAGTAGGCAAGGTAAAACAATAATGAACCATGCCAGGCGAATAGGCAGACGACCAAAATGTCCCATATCTGCATAGAGCGCTTCCCCTCCGGTCATGGTCAGAATCACCGCACCCATGGTCAGAAAAGCAACATAAGGCTGATGCACCACGAAATTAAAAGCCCAATGCGGGCTGATCATGGTCAATACAAAGGGGGTTTGGATAATGCTCCATATCCCCACGGCACCAATGGATAAAAACCAGGCCAAGGTTAAAGGGCCAAAAAATTTGCCCATGGTGGCAGTACCATGCCGCTGAATAATAAACAGACCAGTTAAAATTCCAATCGCCAAAGGCATAAGCCACTGGTTAAACATGGGTGTTGCAATACTTAAGCCTTCAATTGCCGACAACACGGAAATGGCAGGCGTAATAATGCCATCGCCAAAAAATAACGAAGCACCAATAAAACCCAATGCAATCAGATAAATTTTCTTGTTGTCTGCAATACGTGTGGTTCGCAGGTTCAATGCCAATAACGACATAATCCCACCTTCCCCATTGTTGTCTGCACGCATAATAATGGTGACGTATTTAAAACTGATCGTCAGCATGATGCACCAAAAAATCAGTGATAAAATTCCAAGAACCGATGCCTCGGTAATAGCCAGATGCGCTGTGAGGAAACATTGCCGGAGGGCATATAATGGGCTGGTGCCAATGTCTCCAAATACCACCCCAAGCGCTGCAAGGGTAATCACAGGCAAGGCGGCTTTTTGTGCAGTACTTTGCATATTTCGTCTTCGTTTTGAACACTATTTTTTCGCAATGATATCACCGAGCAAAAACTTTTGCTCTAAATCAATTGTTTCAACTTGGCAGAGCAGCTTTTTTTCGCTATTATCGCGCTCCAATGGTGAGGTGTCCGAGTGGCTGAAGGAGCACGCCTGGAAAGTGTGTATACGTTTGCGCGTATCGAGGGTTCGAATCCCTCTCTCACCGCCAAATTCAATTCTTATGGAATCTCATAAGGTCTAAAAAAGCTTAAATCTAAAGGGTTTAAGCTTTTTTTTACGTCTTATACAATCTACTTAATCTATTGCAAGCTTGATGTAGTTGGGGGTATAACTGGGGGTATAATATTTTATCCCTAAAATTATACCCCCAATTCTGTGGATTTATTGCCATGCTTACAGATGCTCAAGTCAGAAAAATAAAACCTTTAGAAAAGAAAACTAAATACTCTGATGAAAAAGGCATGTATCTAGAGGTCACTCCTTCTGGAGGAATGCATTGGCGAATGAAGTTTCGTTTAAATGGAAAAGAGAATATCTTCAGTATTGGTACATACCCTGAAACTACGCTTGCACAGGCTCGCCGTGCTAGAGATGAAGCACGGTTAAAGCTTAAAGATGGGATTAATCCCAATGAAGAGAAAAAGCAAAAGAAACAACAAGTCGATGAAAGCATTCTTTTCAAAGCTCTTGCTATGGAATGGATGGAGGATCGTAAGGCTGTTATTAAAGAAGGCACATATTTACGTGACCTATCTGTATTTGAAAAAGACCTTTTCCCTGCTATAGGTAATATGCCTATTGATCAGATTAAAGGAAAAGATATCCTTGCTTGTGCTAAGCAAATTGAAGCACGTGGTGCTCAGGAGATGGCTAAACGATCTATTCCTTTAGCTGGACGTATTTTCCGTTATGCGATTCGTAAAGGGTTAATTGAGAATGATCCGACCCCTCACCTTCAAGAAGCTCTCAAGCCTCGTAAAGTAAAGCATATGGCCCGTTTAGATATTTCTGAGTTTCCTCCTTTCTTAGAAAGGATTGATCGTTATCACGGTAATATTCTGGTTAAGACAGCTTTACAGTTCATGACACTCACTTTCGTAAGAACTGCTGAGCTCATTAACATGGAGTGGAATGAGATTGATTTCGAGAATCATTTATGGAGAATTCCAGCATATAAGATGAAAATGGCTCTACCTCATATTGTTCCTCTATCAAGACAAGCTATTGAGCTCATTCAGGCTCTACAGCCACTCACAGGAAATAAGCAATTTGTTTTCTATAATCACAGTACTGCAAAACCGTTAAGTAACAATGCTCTTTTAAGTGCCATTCGCACGATGGGCTATACAGGTAAAATGACGGGACATGGTTTTCGTGGGCTTGCATCTACAACATTACATGAGCAAGGCTATATGCATGATGCTATTGAAATACAGCTAGCGCATACTGTTGGTAATGCTGTATCTCAAGCATATAACCATGCACAACACCTCGAGTACAGAACAAAGATGATGCAGGAATGGTCTGATTTTATTGATAGTTTAAGGGGAAAAATTGTACCTTTTCTTAAGCAAAATATTGGTTAGCTTTCAAAAGTGCGGATCATTAATTTTAATTTTCAATAAAGTACATATTTGAACATCTTCACAAAAACTTTGTTAGTATATTTCTATTTAAATATTTATAAATTTTAGGTAATTACTTATGGCTATTACTTTTAAGATAGCAGCAAGAACACTAAGACATCTCGGTGCTGAGCTTATCACGTCAGAAGAAATGGCTCTAAATGAGTTAATTAAAAATGCTTTTGATGCCAAATCTCCTCGTGTAAAAATCGAAATTAATTATCCAGCAAATTTAAAAAAACTAGAAAGTCTCATTAAATTAATTCTATCTGGTCAAGTTTTTCCAGAAGATGCAAAAAATTCTTTAAAAGAGTGCTGCAAAGATTATTATAAAGATGAAGAGGATATTAATTTTTTTATAGAAGAAATCTATGAATTATTTATAAAAATTTTTAACACACAAGAGGAATGTGCGAAAGTTTTAGAAGAAATAAAAAACAAATATTATTCTATTATAATTACAGACACTGGCTATGGGATGAAAAAAACAACTCTTGAAAATGTTTTTTTAACTATCGGAACTAACTCGAAATTAAATAAGTTAAATCACCTTGAAGAAAGACCTCTACTTGGTGAAAAAGGCATTGGCCGACTATCCATGATGAGATTAGGAAATAAATCAATTGTTCAATCCAAAACTTTAGAAGAAAAATCATTAAATCAAATTTCTTTTAACTGGGAAGATTTCAATAATCCAAATCTTTTCTTAGAAGATATAAAAATAGAATCAAAAACACTTAACAACAAAGATAATATCGAGCAAGGTACAACAATAATTATTTCAGAAATAACTAACGACTGGAACCTAAACAAAACAGAAAAGTTTGTGAAAGAATATATTCAAAGACTAAAACGACCATTTAGTAAAAGTAAATTCTCATTCCCAATAGACATCCTTCAAAATAAAAAAAGATTAGCTGTAAAACCACTCCCAAAATGGTTGAAAGAAATTGCAGAATTCCATGCTGAATATACTTTTTCCCCATCAGAAAGTGAAGAAAATTACACTATTTTAAGAAGAGAATTAAAATGGAAGGATACAGTATCAAATGAAATTAGAGACTGGCCTAAAAATTCTTTTGTCGACCAAATTGAAACCAATAATTTACTAGCGAATCGATTGGGAAAATTTACGATTAATATTTTATGGTACAACAGAGCGAATATAAAACCTTTAAACCAACTTGAATTCAATGTTAAAACAATTAAAAATGAATTAAATTATTGGGTTGGTGGATTTTCAATTTATAGAGATGGTTTCCGCATAGGATTCACAGGTGGATTAAATGATGACTGGTTAAAAATGGACAGAGGTGCTTTAACTAGCCAAGGCTTTACTTTTAACCGTTATCAGACGATAGCTGAAATTTCCATTTCAAAAAGAGAGAACCCCAATTTAATTGATAGTGCCAATCGCCAAGCTCTGTTAGAAAATAATGAATTCCATTTGTTAACAGATATTCTAAATAAAGTTATAATTCCTGACATTAAAGGACATATTAATGATTATCGCGAATTACAAGAAGCCATAGTTTTAGACTCTATCGAAAAAAATATTACAACAATTGAAAAATCACATCAAAAGTCAGATTCAGATCTTGCTAATATAGAAAAAACATTAGAGAAGAAAGAAGAAAAAGAGATTATCAAAAATGCTCGCTCAATTATGAAAGATCAATATGAGTTATTGGAAGAACTTCACGTTAAATTACAGCAGACCTCAGCACAACACACTGAAATTTTAGAACTAGCTAATTTAGGCCAAATGGCAGATATTATTTCGCATGAGTTAGGCCGTATTACTGAAAACACAGTAATGCTTTTAGATCGTTTAAAAAATAAAGATCATAAAGAATCTGATACAGATGAAATTATGCTAGAGCTAAGATCGCAGATCATAGCAACAGAGAAGCGTATTAAAAGTATCGATTTATTCAGCCCCAAAACACGACAAAGAAAAGAATTTTATGATATTACAGCACAATTAAGAACTCTACTTTATGGCTATGAACCAAAGTTTAAAAGACACAATGTTCAATACTGTCTAACCGTTGATAATAATAAGGACCTAATTCCTGTCAAAGTAAAAATGGTACGTGGATTAGTAACTCAAATTATTGAAAATATTTTAACAAATTCAGTATATTGGCTTCAAAAAGGTTTAATATCAGGGGATAATATACGAAAAATTGATATTGACATCGATAGTGTGGCAAAAACTATATCCATTAGAGATAATGGACCAGGTATAGCACCCGAACACATTGTTGATATATTCAAACCATATTTCACAAACAGGAAAAATGGAAAAGGGTTAGGTCTTTACATTGCTTCTCAAATTGCTGAATATCATGGAGCTCGTCTATATCTAGACAATCTCAAAGAAGAAGACAATCGCTTAAGAACATTTATTATTGAATTACCGCAGGAAAAATAGAATGTGTACAGAAAATCAAACTTTTCATAAAAGTAAGATTTTAGTGATAGATGACGAAATCTTTGGACCATCTTTACATAAAATAAAAAGTTTAGCTGTAACTTTCTTTGAAGATATAGAAGATGAAGATCAAGAAAATTATCAAATTTTTTCAGATTTTTTAATTAATAATTCTGAAATTTATACTAATTCAATTGAAGATCTTTCAGATAATCCAGCTATAATAAAAGAAATAATATTTAGTGAGCATTTTAAAAAAAATGCTCCTCTGAATATAACCACCCTCCTTTCTGCTGTATATAGCGAGTATGATAGATTAAAGGAAATTAAAGACAAACTAACTCAAACTTTTCCTACAGATCAGTTCGAAATTATTTTTGAAAATGAAATCAAAAGTGAACATAAAGATGAAAGATTTGTTAGCAGTCTCTCTTTAATAATTATTGACTTATTTTTATTTACAAATAATTATGGCGGCGGTGACGATGACACACTTTCAACATCCTACTTAGACTCCATAGCACTATTTAAAAATTTACCTCCAATAATTTTAATCTCTAGCCGTTTTAATAATGTTGATACTAGTGACTTAGCTGAATACTTTAAAAAAACTAAACTAAGCGCAACTGGCTTAACCCCTCTTTCTAAAAATAAAATAATTTCCAATGACTTTGGTGTTAATGGATTATTCTTAACATATAAAAAAATGAGTTCACAAAGAGAAATTTCCAATCTCACTAAAGAGCATATTAATATTTGGAGACAAGCCTTAGAAAGGACAAAAGATAAATTGTCCGAAACGCTATGGAAGCTTGATGCATTTATGATACAAAATATCTATAAGGATGCTAATTCAGATAAAGTACCTTTCGAAGAGCTTCTAAATAGCCTGTTAACTAGAGAACTTTTATGGCATATAGAAGGTGATCGCTCATTAAGAGAATCCGTCACACTTTTAGAAAATCAATTAACAAAAGACAAAGATATAAATTTATTTACATATACTTCAGATATCAAGGCACATAGAGACCTGTTAGCTCACTATTTTCACTTAGGTGGTGTACAAAAAAATCGTAAATTATACGACATTTGTATTCAAGATGATTACAAACAAGTTTTATCCCTTAATATCCTTGACCTCTTACCTTTTGGCTCTGTCTTAAAACCTAAATCAGAAGATAAATTTGTTTATATCAATATTACTCAACAATGTGATTTAGCTGATTTTAGAAGAGTTTATACATCCCCCAACGAACCAGAATTTTCACCAAATTCAATTTTACTAGCTAAATCAGACATTACGCGAAAGAATATTTCAGAATGTATTGAGTTCATTAGTAATAATTATGTATCCATTATAGAGATAGATAGCCCGGTTGAGTTAGGTGAAGTACATGCCTATGATATCAACCCAGAGAAAGCAAAGCTAATTAGTACTGGATTAAATGGATTTAAAGACTTAATTGTTTCAGAAGAATTAGAATTTGTAGGACAACTTAGAGCAGATATCGCAGATGCATACCAGAAAAAAATTGCACTACAATTATTGAGACCTAGTCAACAGCGCATTAATAGAGTTGGAACAAGAAAAATTAGTATATTTTTAAAAATCAATCAAGTCATTCATGAGTATGAAGAGGAATGTCATATCACCTTAACTGCAAAAAATAAGTTTATTATTCCTAGCAGATTTTGTTTAAATGCTACTCTTTGGATTAACAAATATATAGAAAATACCAATATTGAAATTTTAAACAACTCGCTTAGTCTGGAGTTATTAAAAAATAACCCCCATCTAATATTAAATGATCAGCAAGACAAGCTTCAATGTAAATTTAAAGATCTTGATGCAACTCAAACTGCTTCTAGCATGATCAAAGGAGAAAGTAATAATGGTACCCCTATATTACATTTCTATATAGCCAATCCAATCTAGCTACTTATGACAAACCAAACATGCCCCTCCACCTTCATCTTCTAAATACAGCTCATCGATATCAACAATATCGATGAGCTGTGGGCGTAAAGGATTAACTTTCTTTTTCTTCTGCATTCTTACTTTTCTTTTTTCAAACTCAGCTTTTATTGCCGCTATTCGTTCTGGCTGTTCTAAATCAACCAACGACTCTCCTTGTGTCCAAGTAAACGGTGATCCAGAATCTAAAGCTAATTTTTCATATGCTTTTGCCTCTTCGAAAGATTCCGGATGTATTTCTCTTAAACGTACCCATTCAATTTTTTGCTGAAAAAAACAAAATGTACATCCGCTTCTTGAACGCCATGAATAATATTCAGGAAGGCCTAATCCAACATTTTCAAGAATTTCTATCACAGCTGGCTTATCTATACCATCTTCTCTAAATGGTAAGATCACTTTTAAATTTTCATGCTCCGAAATCAGACCTGTTCGATGTTCTTCATCAGCACGTATAGCAACATAACTATAAACTTTATCGCCATTATCTAACCAAGGTTTAATCCATTTTTTAAATGGAGTTAATTTTAATTGACGAGTACACCAGCGGGTTTGTGCACTAGGCAAATAATGGTTGTACTGCTTCAGCCAAAAATCGAAATCTCGATCACCATTAATGTATTCAACTTCTTTCCCTAAAACGCCCTCTAGTCTATTCAAAAAAGCATAAACTTCTGGCAACTCTTTACCAGTATCAGTAAAAAAATATCGGATATCAATTTCTGGGTGAAACTGGCTCATATATACGGCTAAAGCTGCACTATCCTTGCCGCCAGATAGGCCTAGCACATGGTATTCAGTCATTACTTAGATAACCTCTTCCGTTTGTTTTACATCAGCAAGAAGTTCACTACCAATTTTACTAATAGCAGCTAATACAATTTCTTTTTTCATACTGATATCAGAAAATTGCTCATTCATCTTTCTGACTACCGCATCAATCTGGCTCATTTCCTCTTTAGAAAAATCCACAATACCTGATACAGTTTGCCCATCTTGAGAAGCAAAAGACATTGAGATTGCATACCGACCATTACTTTGATTCTCATCAAAAAAAATGGTTTCATGACGTCTAAATGCCTCGCTCCAAGATTTAAATTGCACAATAGCAGAGTTGATATCTTGATCAATCCAATCTTTGCTTTGCTTCTTCAGCGTTAATGTAAGAAGGTTCTCTATTTCTTTGAGAGTACCGTGATACTCTGAAAGACGTCTGATAAAAACACTTAATTTAGGATCCGTCTTAATCTTCAAGAGTGATTGTGCTCTTATTCTAAGATTACTCAAATCACCGAAATGATCTAAATCTTTTAATAACCCAGACTCAATCGCTCTCAACTTACGTGGCCAGAAAACATCTAGATCTTTCAATCCTGATCGTAATAATGACGCAATCTCTGCTGGCTCTTTTATTTCAAATATTTTAGGAATATCAAAGAATAAAAGGTCATAGGGATCTTTTGCTGCAAACAGAGTTATTCTTAATTTCTTTGTTGAAACTTCTAGATCATTTGTTTTTCTTACAAAAGGATGTAATGTAAAGACTTTTGTTACTAACTGTTTAGCGCAATCAAGCGGATTTAATTCTTTAGAAAAATCAATATCTTCCGAAAAATTCTCTGAAACCAATTTTAAAAGCTGTAACTGCTCTTTATTTAATTCAATAAATCTTAATGCAAATAGTTTAGGTTGTCTTATCCACTCCTCTACCAAAACTTCATCAATATCTGTAACAAACATTCCTTCATGATAGATAGCTAATAAATCTTTAAATGTCAGAAAAAAAGCTAAGCTGAAGATTGGCAGGAGTCCTCTCTTCATACCAAATGGAGGTTGCCTCCATAAACTATATATATCCTCAACAGATACAGCCGTGTCAGAGTTCTTTAATAAGTCCAATGTTGTATGCCAGAGTTGAAAAATAGATTGGTTTTCTGTCAAATCTGGGGATTTGAATTTCCACAAACCATTTTCATTTATATGAATTTTTTGACTTTTGAGAACTGTTTTATACAAACTTGTTGAAGCAGATGACCCTTCTAGACCAAGATTTTCAAGATTATTAGAAGATAACATAGCCTTCATCAAATCTTTAATTGCCTTGCTTGCAGGGGTCGAATAAGAATCACGATTTACGATTTCACTATGAACAATAGGCACATATTGATATGTTCTATCAGCAACTTCAGATGCTATCTTAGATAAATTGCCTTGATACTTATTAGTGTTAGCATCAAACCAAATACTTTTATTAAATTCACTCTTAAATTTATCTGATAAAATATTTCTTAATGCACTGAGCCTAGCATCAACCTCTTTAATTGCAACACTGTCAGATTGGAGCTCTAATTTATTTTTCTTCAACCACTCTAAAGCTTTTAACTCACGCAACAAATCAATTATTTGATTTTCAAATCTAGCAACTGCAATTAAATTATCTTTCCGTTCCTGCTTAGCAAGCTTTGATGCTAATTTTAAAGATTGTTCAGATGTATAGTAATTTTTGGGTAAAACTAAGATAAAGGTTCCATCTTTTTTATTTTTAAAATTATTTTGGCTTCTAAATTCTTTTAAGCTATCTTCCAAAACAATACTTTTATTCATCCAACGCATTGCTCCTGTCTCCCAATAATGGCGAGAGGCAATGACTGGTGTAGTATCAAGTAAAGCCTGTAATTCAGAAGAAACTATATCTCCTTGAACAGAAAGAGCCTTGTTAACTTCTTCATCAATATTGAAATCACTTCCTGCATAAACCCCCCAAGCATTTAAGTGACGTCTAAAAACTAATATAGAAGCAGACTCAAGTTTCTTAAGAATTTCAAGAATAAAGCTTTCAGAATAATCTGGGAAACAGTTCTTTATAATTGCTTCAGTAGCCAGAATATTCACACCATCTCTTAATAATCCTAAAACAGCAATGGTTTTCACTACTCGGACATATTCAGCAGAAAATTGGGACTGTGTTCTTTCTACAGCATTAATATTTAATGACCATCTATGACCATCAGAGGATGATAAAATCATAGGCTCTAGATTTGTTTGTAAATAATCCCAGAGCATATCTGGATAATAATAATTATTCTTTTCATCTAAAGAAATTGTTCGCAGAATATCTCTAAATCCTAGCATTTCATACGATGATAAAAAACTAAAGATACTACGTTCATTTTGCCCAAATTGTTTTCTGGATAATGAACATAGTAGCACCGCACTAACCGGATGTAATGGCCAGCATTGATCAAAAATTTCCGCTTTATTTTCTAATTTGTAAACGTGATCGGCATTATAAGCATTAACATAGGCTTCAGATAATTTAAATGTATGATCATGCTTATAAGTGGTTGAAATAGCTTTACTAATTAAATTAATATTTTCATCAATGCTACTTACTAATGGCAAATCACTATAACGCCCTTGAACCTTAATCCACTCTTGCTGTTTAATTAGTCCCAAATGCCTTGCATACTCACCAAATGCTTGATGTAAAATACCAATGACAACGATCTTTTTTTTAGACCGTGAAGTCTTTTCGGCTAACTCCTGATAAAATCCGATGTCTTGAGTATGATAAGCATCATATTCTAAGAATTTTCCTAGCTCATCAATAATGAGAATACTTCCCTCAATATCATTTTGCTCTTCAACAAAATCAATATATAAATCAATTAACTCTGATCTATTCTTTATCTTTAATTCTTTTTTATTTGTCAATTTCATTAACACAGACATAAGCATGTCTTCAATTGACACTCTTTTGCCAGTAATTGGAGTAATCAGCCACGGTTTTTCTGAACAAAAGAGAGAGGTTACGGAAGTTAAATTTATATGGTCACAAATTTGCTTTCTAACTTCATTATTCCCACCAGCCAAATTTGCTAAAATTAAAGCTAAAGATGATTTACCACTACCATATGGCCCAGTCCACGTAAAAGTACGCTGTTGAGTACTAGTAATTTGATTTGCCATAATGTCTAAGACATTAAGAGCTGAAGGCTGAAATATATATTCTTTGATAGAATCTAAACGGCCAAAATCCAACTCTAGATTAATAGACTTCACAAAGTTTCTATTAACAGAAACCACGTCACCTAAAGTTTTATTAACTAACATATGCTAATCTCAATAAATTCTTTTTCACTTCACCAATAGCTTCATTTTTCAACTTCGTTATTTGCTTCAAACCCGCACTATCAGTCCAACCAAGATAGCCCTTTGAAATATCCTCTATACGGGAAAGTCGCTCATTAATTGAATACTCGGTCAATTTGAATACTCGCCCAGGAGAGCCATAGTCGTACGTTATATTCTTAAAAGAAAGAGTCGACTGTGAAGTACCATACCTTCTTTCTAAACTTTCCCAGAAGTCTAAAATAGCGTAACAAAATAAGAAGTCAGATAACGACTCATGATAAGAATAGTTAAATTGATATAAATTTTTATTTATTTTCTTAATAAGACCAAGTTTAGATAAAAAAGATTCTATTCCATCTTCCGTTTCATTATCTGATACATAGCTTTTCAAGCACGTATCTACATCATTTTCTAAAGTTTTTTTAGATCTAACATTTTCTGCTTCTGAAACAAGATCACTAATTACAGAAATTACATCAACTTGATTAAAACTATTAATATTTAAATAATTAAATAAAATATACCAACTAGTAGAGCGGATACTTTTTCCTGCCAAGTACCAATGAATTAACCAATAAGATGATTCATGCTCTAAGTAAGGATCAATCCCTAAATTTTTATCGAAGAGGAACTTACCTATTTCACCAAGTTGAAAACCATTAGTTTCAACACTCTCACTAATTACATCCGTAGCTAAAGCCCAATGCTTAATTGAAGCAACCATATTTTTACCTACACCAAAGCGCTCAACAGCATCACTTGATGAAAATACAGATTTTGAGCAAACTAATTCGGAAGCGTCCTGATGCTCTTCTACTTGTATATATGCTTTTTTCAACCATAACTGTCTTAATGCAAAAGTCTCATGGCCAGAAAAAATAAGCTTTATATCTGAAGGTAATTGAATCATATTGCTTGCTGGTGAAAACTACCAGTTATAAAAATAGACGTATGCAGTATAACAGCAATAACCCTTAAAAGTCATACAACAAAAAAATCAAGTTTATTATTTTTTTATTACAAAACAAAAAGATAAAGAAAAAAAATAAGATGAAATTAAAAAATCCACTTACTCCTTGCGACAATTAAAGACGCTTCGAATCTAAATTTCAATAATCTTTCATCGCTCACTATCACTTATAGAATAATTCTCAATTAAGAAATCAAAAGAAAAATCACTATTACTAATGATTTTTCTTTACTTCAGATAAACACTCTTTAAAGCTATAGTAACTTTTCATTGAGAATTCAATACAGTTATAGGGCTCCATATCCACAAGACTTATAGATCTAAGAAGTTCACTATCTCTCTTTGAATACAGCAATAGTTGCCTACCTCTAGCTTCAAAAATCACCTCGAAACCATTGAAAGAATTTTCAAGATGATTTCCTACTAGAACAAATCCATCGTGTTCTACTAATTTACTTTCTATAAAAATCTTAATAATTTCATCATTTAACTCCATTATATTCATCTTTGTTTCAACTTATCCTCAATCCACCGATTTACCTCCCAAGCCACCCAGCCGATACGTGATTCGCTTAAGCGTACTGGTTTTGGAAAAGTCGGATCATAATACTTAGAATCTACATTAATCATTTCGTAAATCTTTGCCCGACTAATACTTGTGAATTGAATAACTTCTTTAATATTGATAATTTGGTTCATCTGAAAAGTCTGACCTGTGAACGCATTCATGATGTTTACTCCTGATCATTGATGCGAGCGCGTATTCGCTCAGATCATAGGGCAGTCCAATAAAATTTTACGGAGTCCCATGTTATCTAGATTCATCTAATTCACTGCCCTCACACTCCCCTGCAAATCTTGCTGAATATCCCGTAAAAAACCCTTACTCTGAGTGAATTTAGTCTTCGTCTTGGCTTTTGATTCAAGTGGAGAATGCTCAGGCTCAGCATTCTCATCCACATAAAATTCTTCCACCAAATCCAATCCTTCTTCAGAATTCACCTCAAGTCGTGCATTGCCATAACCCTGCCGTGCCATTTGATCTAAAGCTGCCTGATTAAAACCATACAACTTACTCTTCTGATCAATTTCTTTAGCGGTTTGAATCGCCTCTTGTAAATGAATACCATCCCGTAAGGTTAAATCTACGTAATACACAGGAGTGCGATAGCTTTGTGTGGTGGACTTGCCTCTAAGTGTTAGCTGTAATGGAAGACATGAGAGCAAGCCATTCGATGCTGCATAGTAATAACTTAAGCGTGCTGCCAAAGTCCGAATACTATTAAAGCCCGTGGTTCTAAAAATAAACGTACCCAGTTCATCCGACTCATCTAAATTGACATGCAAACGCCCATAAGGCTTGCAGTTCCCCCCTTGTGCCATTGGGCATAAATCAGGGGATGGGCATGGATGTTGTTCTACACCTTGATTAGTCCGTCGTTGACAGGTTTCTCCATTTCCTACACACACGGGGCGCCCTGTCTGTCGATCAAAGAGACTGTACTCTGCGCGAAGGTTGAGTTCAGGATCATTGAAGATCATGCGAACTGGAATAGTTCGTAGTTTTTGATTGGGTGCTTTAGCTCGAAGTTGTTCATCAAGTGGATGTTTCACCCAACCACTATCCTTATTTTGGATTTGGCTGGTAATGGTGAATTGGTCATCCTTTTCAGGGATGCGCTTGCCATTCTTTTCCACAACCTTGCCGATACTGATTCGCCCAAGTATAGGGGGTGTAATTGCTAAACCTTTGATCATGTTGATTTCCTCTTTGTATAAATTAAATAAGCATAAAAAAGCCCATGCGCTGTGGCATGGGATTGTTGAGTGGAGCTTGAGGTGCTGCTTGTGAATTGCACTTAGGCTAAAGCAACTTCAATCATCCTTACTGTATATATTGAAACGTCGTGAACCTTGCTTAGTTTGTGGGAATTGGTTGAGGTATTCAGGATATGATTTGAGTAAAGCCTTGCTATCTAAGCAGATTGAGTCCTTGGCCTTTTTCCACGTGATTGAGCCTGCCTTAAAGGTGGCGCGTTCAGCCTCTTGCATCTTGGCTTGTAGTTGATGTTTCAGCAGATCAAACTGCTCCTGATGCGTCTCAATCTGGCTACGGGTCTGAATGAGTTGTTCAAACTGTTGATTGGCTTGCTCATCTTCAGATAAGTCTGTAGTGCTGAGAGGCACATGTTCTGGATAGAGGAGCTGTAAGGCTTTAGCTGCCGATTCACTGGCATCAGCTTCAGGTGGGGTATCCTTTTCGACACATTCCCAGAAGTAACGCTCCGCATTGATGATGTGCTGAATCACCGATTCAGAACGTGTGACTTTAAAAATTCTTGTTTCATGTCCACAAATTAAGACACAGATATGTGCTGCCTTTTTGCCCGTCACTGCCAATTGATGTTGCACCTGACAGAGTACGTATAACGGTACACCATCTCGCCACAACTTGGCGCCATACTCCCCTGCGGTTTTGCATTCTAATATCTGCACATCAGCATCCCCAACCACGGAGTAATCCAGATTAGCCAACATAAAATGCTTGTCTGGATCAGGATGTTGTAATACGGCATTGACCCGACGCACTTTGTAATTGGTATGCATGCTGTAGTATTCAGCAACCAAAGGTTCAAGCCGTTTACCCCAGTACAAGGGTGCATGGCCTTCACTTTCATCCTCAATACTTTGTTGAATACGTCCAGTCTTGATCATCCACAGTTCGAGCATCGACATATAGGGATTAAGGCCGCAGGCTGCGGCACAGTCACTGCTGCCAATGCCTTGGCGACGGACTTCCAGCCATGCCGCCTGACTTAAGTTTTTAGTCTCCACAACGCGTTTTGGATGGGTGAGTTTAGGGCGATGAGCGTGGATATTTGTTCGAGTAGGATGAGGTTGAATTAAAGCTGAGTTCATATAGATGTCCTTTGATTATTAAATTTTAGGCATAAAAAAGCCACATCTGGAGATGTGGCAAAGAGGTATTTGAGTTCAAGGAGATTTACAGGATCATGCTGATCTGATGTGATTATCTGAAATCTGAATCTAAAGTTAAACAATCAAGCGTAAAGCTTGTTCGAGCCCACGTTGTTTTAAGCCTGCCCCTGCGCCGAACCAAGCAGAATCTAAGCGATGATCCTGACTCATTGCTCGACGTTCATGGTCTGCAAATTCCGTGATACTGCATAATAAGCCATATGCCGTGTCTTTGGCTGAACTGAGTTCTGCACCTCGACCATGCCCATTAAACATGGTCATGACTTTTGACATGGCGCGTCCATTCGGTTCGGTCTTGTTTTCAGCTTTAGTAGCTAGGTTGGGTTGTGCCGCTACATTGCGGTAGAACTGAATAATACCCTCATCCTGCTCCATTGGACTCAGGCTGGTGTTATTAAACACTGTATCAAAATACGCTGCTGCCTCACTTTGTGTGACTTTACGTTGACTGAGCTGTTTCATTTCATACATATGCTCGTTCCATGCCCGCACTGAAATCCCCAATTGCTGTTTAATCTTATGCGCATCAAACTTGGTACTGTGTGGCACTTTGACTATACCTGCACTTGCGTTCTGACCTTTTAAGGCAATGGCTAAAGTGTTGTTACAAACTACGCGAATGGAAGTGAATTGTGCGGTAGTTGCCAGTGTGCCATCACAAGCAGTGGCTAAGAGAATATAGCCATTACTGACATCTTTTCCTTTTAAGGCTGAGCTTTGTCCCGTTTTAGCCAATGCCCAGAATTTCTTGCCACCTTTGAGTACGCCTGCAGTTTCCAGTTCAAAGCCTGATTGTTCAGTCAAATCTCGATAAAATTCTAAAATCTCGCGAGGCTGAACTTCCTGATAACGCTGACTGACCACCGATAAAGGCGCATGTGTGTCGGAACGGTATAAAACCCGCTGTTCATCATGCGGTAGGATGATGCTTTGCCCACGATCATTTCTAGCCATATAGCTGACATTGGAACTTTCAATCTGCCAGTCCATCCCTGCCTGTATGGCCCAGACTTCGATTGGTTCGCTCGGTGTGAGTTGATTACCCAAACCATGCCAAGGGGTTTGACCGACATAAGCCATGTTTTCAATTTGATGTGCCATTTTGAATATTCCTAAAATGAAAATGTAAAGATGTGGTGTAAGGTTTTAAAGAATGAAGAATGCGTGCATGTAAATGTAGATAGAGAGGTAACTATTGCTTCACCCATGCAAACTGTTGTTGGCAATCCAAGCAGACATATTGCTCAGCATTGCTGTAGTACTTTTCAAAGTAGTACTGGCTAACGACCACCAGTACGCCGCCGATCACTACCCCGACGGCTGCACCGAAGAGCGGTGAAAAGCCTGACTTTCGTGCGATCTGCATGCCCAACATCGCCATCTGTGTCGGTGAAATACAGTGGTGTAATTGTTCGAAATAGTTGGCGTGGGCGTTGCCTGAATCGGTCTGTCTGACATGGCTAGACTGACAGTAGGGACATTGAATAAAGGACATTGATATTCCTTGTGAAATGAATTCAGTATGAGGAGCTAAATTGAGGGCATAAAAAAACCGTGCCCATTGAGGACACGGTTTGATTTAGTTTTTGCTTTGTCGTGGAGAGTCGAAGGCCGTTATTGGAAGCTATAGCTTGCAGTGCCCTTCTCCGTTTCAACATCAACACGCACTACGTTGTCATAGCCACAGCCTGTTAATTTCAGTCTTAAACGCAGACCCATTTTAAAATGCTGTGGATATTCCAACGATCTGCGATAACCTTCGTAACTGCATTCACCGTTGTTGATCAGCACATTGGTGACATCAATCGGATCTGCACTGTTAGAGCGGATCGTCAATACTGTAGCGGACTGATTTTGCGCATACCAGTTACTGGTATCTTTGACATCGAGTTCTACCGTAAATGTATTTGGATCAAGGCCAGAATTACAGCCACCCAGTAACATTCCTGACGTTGCAGTTACTGCGAGTAGGATGGGTTTAAAAAATTGCTTCATAAAATTCATCCCTAGCAGTAGTTATAGCTCACGCCATAATCGCCTGTGTTTAGATCAATACTGACCAGATGGATTTCACAGTCTGTGCCATTATCAAATTTATAAACGTAGTAACGATTACCCGCCTGCTCCGATTCAAGTGCTCCGTGTTCCTGCAAGCTGAAGTCTTTCACTGATTTGCCTGTATCTTTTGCGGCTTTAGCAAAGACATAGCGTTGATACTTGTCTAGGTTGTACTGCTCAAACTGAGGCAGTTCGTCATAAGGCAGCATCGACAGTAAGGTATCGACAGACTTTAAGTTTTTATCAAATTCAAAGCTGAGTAGCTCAGGTTCATGGTCTGATGGGCTCAGACTTTTGCTTCCCGTGGTCAGTTCTTTGACATCGATCCCGTCTACTTCTGCCGCTGCAATCTCAGTGGATGCTGCTTCTGAACTGGCGGATTCCAACGGCTGTGCAGAGCTAGCCTCAGAAGTGCTGGCTTGAACCGTTTTTTCAGTTCCTTGTTTAGGGCTGAAGAAATAGAAGCCTGCAATGCTGATCAAGGTCAGGGCTAAGATTGCCGCCAAGCCCAATACGGTTTTTTGGTTCATCTCAAATGCTCCCGTCTTTAGTTGGGTACAGTGACTTGACCATTCTGAGCATTAAAGTGAACAAAGCGCGGACAACCACCCTGAAAGTTCACCGTAAAATTACGCCAACCACGGTTGCCCGGATTGGTTTTATACATGCATTGATACACCCCACCACCCAAATTGCGGGCCTTAACAAAATAAGCTTCACTGGCTTGCGCAAACCAGCCTGCCTGCGCCAATGATGCACCTGCAAGTAGTGATGAAATAAGGGCAGTTTTTAGGAAGGTTTTAAACATAATCATTTTCTCTTTTTATAGGCATCACTCGTCTTGGTCTTAATCAGACGCAGTGCTCACCATGCATGAATGTTGGAATGAATATCTATGTTTTTTTGAAGTGTTATAGACGATAAAGCACACGGATCTATGACCCTCAAAACAGCATGAGAGATTCATCTTCATATCGGTAATATGTACTTGAAAAAGTTTTATTCTTAGAAAGTCATCGACACAGCTATGCATTAACTGCACAGCATCAGGTCTAATCACCCAATCGTACAAACATGAAAAAAGAGAAATGTAAAAGACGGTATTGATGTAAGCGCATGGCGTACTCCTTTGTTTTAAAAGAATCCTGCCAAATCACTGCTAATATGATGGTGGCAGAACGAAGGAGGGTTAGCAGACTGGTAACAAAGAAACCAGCACGCGCAAGCGCGTCCCCCCTCCGCCCTACCGCAAAGAAAGGGGGACGAACGGGTCCACAACATGCAAAATGAGATTTCACATATTGTCTTTGTTAATGGGTCTGCTAAAACCCGCTGACGATGTAGGTCAGCAGGCTAAGGATAATCTGCACGTTATATAGCGTCAAGCAAGTACAGGAATGTAATATGAATTTTTAACGTCTTACAGGTGCACCACGAAACCATCTAAATCCTTGAGGATAAACACAGATTCTATTGGCTAAACCTTCGCTACTGGTTTCTCGATCAGGCATCTCGTCTAGGGCACTTAAAGGATCTAAAGCTTGATCCTGAGCATTCCTCTGGATAATCAGTTGATACTCATCTTCATGTTGATACTGCTGAAAATCTAACAGTGGACAAAACGAAATCCCCCTATTTTGAGTTACCCTTTTCCACCAAATATCTATTTCTCGACTATACGCTGAAGGTTCAGCACACAATAAGGGATCGAGGGTCAAAAAGAATTTCACAACATAGCGTTGATCAACTCGAATAATCTGATAAAACGTAAATACGACTTGGGCGTTATACCAAGAGAGTTGTTTGAGCTGCTTTTGAAAGTGATATAGCAACTTACTCCACGCAGAGATATCAACCCATTGATTGTGCAATCCTTCTAGACTCAGTTCAAATTTCAAATCAACGGCATTGGGATATATTTCACTCACCGTACAATAAGATTCACGAATTTTGTCGATCTGCTTCGTGTAATACTGGTTATACTGCTGGAGTTGTTCTAAAAAGCTTGCACTTTTAAATAACTTATTCAGTCGCTTCAAAATTTTATCAATATGTGCAGATGCTTGATCATTATAATGAGAAGCTGTGGTAGCACCCTCCATTGTAAAATAGGGAGTGCCTGATTCCAGTAGCACACTGCTATAAGCACGATAAAAAGCATCCACCCAAAATGAAAACCCGTACTGCCCTCCATAAGCCACCATCAGAATACGCCAATCGTCCAAGTAGCTCATCAATGCTTGTTTTAACTCCTGATTTAAAGCACTTTGATAATCTTTGAATTCGACACCTTCTGGAACCCGCTCAAATTTGAGTCTTTTGTAATGCTCAATCATGTTCTGTTCTAAGCGTACAGCTGTAAACTCTAATGCTAAATTACTCATGTGTTGTCCTATGAATGAATTGATTTCATAGAACTGACACATTCATAATTTTTTAAACCAAACCTCCTCTTCCAGCTTTGCTAAAGCAGTCTGCGCATCCCATTCTTTAATTCTTCTATTTTCCTCAGTGTCAGGTATAGGGCGACCATGATGCTGATAATCCCCTTTATAAAAGGTTCTACGTCCTCGTGGTTTAACCAATAACGTCTGCCTGTATTTTTCAGGGTCACTAAGATATGCAACGGTTTTTAAAGCATTATTGCCTTTATCAGGCTCTGTACGACGAATCATCCCAATCCCCAAAGTACCTTGATCGTAATAATTCTTTTTGTTTTCTGTCGTGTTGTTATTCCATCCATACCCTTTTCCAAGAGTGATCTCCTGCCATTTTTCAATCACCCATTTAGCAATATTATAATCGTTGCGATATTTGGACTCATTAATAACGAATGCTAGATGCACATGAAAGCCTTTTGTTATTCCATGCTCTAGCGAAATCGCATAGGTCAAAAGTGCATCAAAATATCCATTCTTATCAGTGATCAAATCACGTAGTTTTCCGATATGCTGATAGAAATCATGTATAGTAATTTCTTTCAGACGATCTCTGGAATAGTATAAATCTACCCTGATCACCAATACTTCATGATAGGCTTTAATTGCACCTTCGAACTCCTCAAGTAATGCCACTCGATTCAATTCTTTCCGTCTTGTAAAGCTTTTGATCTCCTCACTTATCAGCCCTCTATGCGCATGCAGGATTCGTCTTAATGCCTTAATTTCGCCTATAGAAAGTCCTGATAGATATTCACCAAAGCTGTGGATGCCACGCTGGCTATTGAGATATTCAGTGACCGAAATAAACGCCCTAATCGATGCAGAGTACTCAACCCCTTCTTGCTCAAACACCTCAAATGCACAGCATAAGCGCTCCAAATTAAAAAGGAATGCTTCATTCGGCATATCAAAATTAAGACATACATCAACAAAGGTATGAATGGCATACATCACCCCTGCCTGATGATCTAAATCCAATGGGAACACGTTGAACTTCCTTAACTATGATTAACGTCATAGTTAAGCAATCGACTTATTTTTTTAAATGGAGTCCTTATCTAGAGTAAGGACCAGTCATCCACTATCCGCATATATCGAATAGTGCTCTCATCCTGCATGGACTATTGATCCATAGCATCATCCATATTGGGGTATCTATTCTGATTTGAATGACATGTCTAACTGTTCTTATTATCCGTATGAGTAATTGTATTGATATATCTAGTATTTATAGTTCTATACTCTATAGTCATTAATCTATTATAAGTATTAATCTCTATATTAATAATATATAAAACCGTCTTAGCGCAAAAGCAATAATGATAGCCCAGCCGATCAGCACGATTTCCAAACCTTCGGGTAAGCTAGGCCTTTTATATATTTTGGCGTTACGATAGTTAGGTCAGAAAAATGATTTTTCAATCATAAACCTAGCGCAAAAAACTATTCAAATAATGACAAACAGTGATGATGCAGCAGTCCGTAATCTTTAAGTTCTACCAGTGTTGGTGAAATTTCTGTTATTTGCTGTGTAGGAAAATCAAAGCGAGTTCCATCCTGAAGGGGTTCTTGAAACGCCAATTCACTTAAGAAATACCTGTTAGCTTTTGCATGCTGATCAGGGACAAAGCAACAGCTGTATGTATTTTGTATAAATGACCGAGGTAGAATCTTAAAAGGCATCACTGTTTCAGTTGCATTTACCAACGCCCTTTCCAAACTACTTTTAGTAGCACCGAGCTTTTGGTCAATATCAGAATGTTTCCGCATACATTGCTGAAAAAAATAAATTTGGTTATATGCAATCAGATCCATAAGGGCCATTAAAAACTGATGAATTCTGGACTGCTCAGCCTTTAACCTGAAGGTGATCATTGATTCAATTTTATCAGTCTCATTTTTTTGAGTAAGATCTTCTTTGATTGTTTTGATTTGAGTAGCTTGCAATGAATACGTATAGAGAAAGTCTGTGCACCCTAAACGTTCAAAGCTTTCATCATCGATTACTGCTGGATTAGCATCTCTCAGCATTTTAAAAAGCGATATATTCTGGCTATATATCTGACAGCACCACTGCTCAAGCAAGCTTTGAAAAAGACCTAACCGGTTATTCATCCCGCTGAGTTTAGTATGCTGGATAGATTCTAAATGATCCAAAACCGCCTCATCCTTCAAAATATTTTCATGCGGCTTTAAATAAAACGTTGCTGATAATGGGTTTTCTGAATGTAGCCGCTTTAGTTCGAAATAATGATCATACAACTTCATTATTTCCTGCTGTTGTAGCACAACATAATTTGCATAACCTACAGCTTCACGAGACAGAGGAATAAACGGTTTCATCCAGCACAAAGGATCATGTAGCAAATAATTGTTTTTGCAATTCAATACTTTCAAGCCAGCATCTGAATCTTCACTTTTAGTGTTTGACAACAAGTCACTCTTTGGATTCAGCATAGTAAAAATAGAGGCAACTTTCTGAACTTCAAAAACATGTGGCTGAGGGTACTTCAAAATATAAAATTTGCCGTAAATTGCAGCATCCCCCCAAAATTCATGCGAAATGTTTAAAGCGTAAATTGGAGACTCTGTTTGAATAAAACTATTTCGAATTGCGCCATCTGCCTGACTTCGAATAAATCCCATTTTTTTTAGTTGTTGTATCGCCCGATAAATAGATTGCTTGTTTAAACCCGTGGCTCGCTCAATTTCACCAATTCCACACCCTATAACAATCCCAAATAAATCTGTCCCATAAAGCAACCGCAGCAAAACCAAATAGCTTCGATAATCAAGACCATAATTCAACTCTAAATTTGGGAGTAAATTACTAATGCTTATGCCATCACTTTTTATAAACAAAATCTTAATAAGCTGAAGTAAAGAAATCTGCCTATTCTGTCTTTTATGGATTTGTTCTAGCCAGTCAGGAGACTCTATTATCGCTTCAATATAAGCAAGCCTGAGTTGTAAGTGACGGACACGAGCCCGCTTTCCACTCTCAGGAAAGCTAATCATTAATATCTCTCGTTGCTCCAATTCATCCAACACACCCCCTAATTTTTTAACCTGTATGCCGATTACTTTTGACAATTCAGCTAGCGGTAATGAGGTACTTTCAATTCCAAAATTTCTTACAAACTTCAGTAGTGCCCAAAATGCATAAGGTGAAAGCTGACCATCTACTTTTTGATAAAAAGCCAGAAATAGGGTTAAAAGATATTGCTCTGAAATTTTCTCCGACACAGATGCTATTCCTAAAACTTTAACTGTATTCTCATGATAACTACTATACATTAATTAAGATAAGCACAAAATGATAATTAAAAATATGATAATCAACACTTAATATTTAGTTAACATTTACTTAATGTTTATTTATTGATATATAAATATTTAAACAACTTTTATTTAAATTGAAAAATGACACGACCATATTTAACTTTAGAACAATGGTTATCCACTGATACAGAACGCAAAAAAAAATTCTTAGATCAAGAAACCAAACTAAGACCAAACCAGATACGAAAGATCACAACCTCTGGTAGTAAAGATCGTTATCTTTCTATAAATCATTCGCAAACTAAATCAAATGACAATCAAAACCCCTCCTCTTTACCTAACCAATCAAATTCAGCTTCCATAGATCAACTATTCCCAAATACTGCAAAATTTGAGACTGAACACTTTTCACTTGAAACTAGCCCTGAGCATTTTGAAATCTTAAAAAAGAGATTCCGTTTATTTAAGTATAACTACACAAACAAGGAAGCTAATCGCATCTCCAAACAAATCACATTGGATCAAAAGACGTTAAAAGAGCTAGAGAGAATTACAGACAAGTACAAATTAAAAAGCCTACAAAACTGTTTAGACTTTTTAATTGATAAACATAATTTCAAATTAATTGAAAAAGACAAAGTAATATCAAAACTCAAAAAAGAACAGAATTCAAATCATGATTCTAATTTAAGGCAAGAACTAAAATTAAAGGATGAAAAAATTATAGAACTTGAAAAAGAGCTCGTGCGCCAAAAAAATACTATCCAAGAAAACATGAGCAAATCTGCAAAAGAGTTTGAGCAGTATCTAGTTGATCTAGCTGTAAGCAGAACTATTGAATTGGAAAAAATTAAAGCTTCTTTGGGTGAGATTTCCAAAGAAGATCAACAGACGATAAATGAAACTCTTGCATCCGAAGCACTTAGCCAAATTGAAACCCAATTGAGAAACGAATGTGCAGAACAAAAACAATTTTTAACAATGAAAAATCAACCAAATACCAATATTGCTTTAGGGTTTGATCAGCATAGTCAATATGGTAATACCGTACATAATGACAATGAGGTTGAAGGCATTTCTAATAATGAGCGATCTAATGTTAAAAATTGAATAGAATGAATAAACTTATTAGATCTGTGTAAAAATCCAACAAACAGATTCAGACTAGTAGGCAAGTACCTTATTTTGTATAATTATTTTTAAACTCATCCACCTAACTATACAAGCTTTACTACCTTGATTAATCTGGGGGTATAATTGGGGGTAAAAACAAAAATACACCATGTGAATATATTTTTATTTCAATGGTTTAAATTAAAAATGTGACTCCCTCTCTCCCGCCAGATTCGAAAGACCTGCAATCCAAAGCAGTGACGAAAGGCTTAAACTGTAATGGTTTAAGCCTTTTTTATCGTATCCTATTCAGCAAAAATACCCAGCGATTCTAAAACCGTAAAAATACACTGGGAAAAATCGTCAAGATTGAGATCTTTATATTATCTACTGCGGCTTAATAAGCTCAGACCAGGCTAGCGGATGTAATATTGAGCAGCCAACTTCGCCTCTATATAATTGATATTAAAAAAATGATTCAAACCGAAAAAACTGAGTAATGAACGGTTTATCTCCACTAATTTTGAAACATTATTTATCTTCAAAATATTTCTGACATCCCTGAAAAAATTCCTCATTGAAATTCATGGCGGGATCGTCTTTGTCATCATCGCATTGATCTACAGATTTAAGATGGTCTTGTGCATAGCGATAGCCGTAATACTGTTCGCTCCCTTCTTGAAAACCGCCAAATTCCTCTTTTTTCCTGGATTGAACATACACCAAGGCAGCCAGAGCTATAAGGATAAGTACCACTCCAGCAATGATCATTTTGGCCTGTTTTGTCATCTTATGTATTTCCCTTTAGCCGATTGATAAATAATACCCTTCAAACCCTCTAGCCAGAAAAAATCCGTTTATCTTCAACGATGAAGTGATAAGAACCGGAACCCTCATGCAAAAAATGCGTTACTTCTGTTGTCTGATTGGATTTTCAGGCTGTTCATTCGGCTTTTTTTGCGGATTGAATGTTTCGATATGCTGGTCCGGTTGGTCCGGCTGAGGGTTGGGTGGATTAGGGTGTTTCTGCTGATCAGGATGTTGAATTAAAGGAACAGGCTGTTTTTGCTGGTCTGGTTGTTGGTTATCTTGTTCAGTCATGTTTATCTATCCTGTGCATTGCTATTGATCACTTGCGCTACATCAGCATTAATCTACACCTTAAAGTTCATTCTCTAACGCCAGCTATGTTTCAATTTCCATCATTGTAAATGTAATGTCTCTAGATAATTGATCTGCAATAGCTTCGATGTAACCCGCTTCACATTGATTACCAAAAGCCATCAAAGCCTGGGATTTCATTAACATGCCACATAAATGGCACAATTTCTGCACGCTATTATTTCGAGTCCACAAACTAAACAAACCTATTGAAATATGATCATATAAATGCAATATTTCCATGATAACAATCATATAACAGAGCCTTAAGTCGACCTATACAAGCACATTGAACACATAGAAAAACTGCTATTCGGGAGTAGATATGAATACCAGCAATAATTATGTCAAACAAATCAAGAATGCTAAACGTGGTGGTTATACTCCAACAATTGCCAAGGATATTAATAAACATAAAATTCAAAAAGCCCTCCGACTGATCGAACAATGGCGCAAGCTTGCCGACGAACTTAAACCACAAATGCAAATCGATATGGCTTTAACCCTGGAAGAATGTGCTCAAGACCTGGACCAGATTTTAAGGAGCAAATAACCGGTTCAATCGCAACAGGACATGAATGTGAATAGCGGATCTAGAGGGTGATGGAGAATAGCCGGCTCCATTCACCCGATCCAACCGTTCATTTTTTGGCTTGCGTTTTCAAAAAAAATCGCTATTATTCTCTGCACGTTGCCGGCATAGCTCAGTTGGTAGAGCAACTGACTTGTAATCAGTAGGTCCACAGTTCGAATCCGTGTGCCGGCACCATTTTATACTCAGCCTCGCTTTTTAGTGAGGCTTTGTTGTTTTTGCACTTAGCTTTTAAAAACTAAAATATTGCTCCATGCTCAGGCATTCTTTTTCGCACTGATCTGTACATAATTGACCAACCCATCCTGATACAGCTGCTGACAGAGCTTTGCGGTCATGCGAATCTTAAAAGCATCCATAGCTGTGCCCTGCTGCGGCAATTGCTGCACATGTTGCACATAGCTTGCAAATCCCTGCAAAACGGCTTTGGATAAATTTCGAATTTCAATGTCGCTAAAATCATGTTGCTGCAAGGTCTGCTCCAAGAGCGGTGCGGTCATTAAATGCTCCTGATTCACATCAGCAGCCTTGAGCAGCCACCTGTATTTTTGCTGTTGCAGTCCATTTAAATTCGACCATTGCTCGGACAGCATTAAATAATGAAAGCCCAGTCGGCCTTGTGAATTTAAAACACTGCCGACTGAATCGAGAAATGAATTCAGATTGGAATGATAGGCAGCATCAATACACAGCACCACATCAAAGCGCTGTTTGAAAGGAATCTGTTTTAAATTTAAAAAGGATTGCGGGTAAATGGCCGCAATGTGCGGAAAATGTTTTTGAATTTGAATGACACAACTGGCTTGTAATTCTACCGCTTCAATATGCTGAACCCGATAGTGCTGTTGCCAGTACAGCAGGCTTGCTCCCTGGCCACAGCCTAAATCCAATAAACAGTTATTTGAATTTAAAGCTACTGCTTGCGCCAGTTGATCTGCCAATTGGCGGCAAGCTTCTGGATAGGAAGATCTTGCATCCTCCCAATAGCCCAGATTGCTCCAGGCGAGGACAGCATCATCTCCTAACTGTTTGGCATTGATTGCGTATTTATGTTGAGGAAGTTTCTGCCGAATCGCTTGAAGCCATTTCATGTCTTAGTAGCCGAGTTGTGGGGCAACCTCAACTTTAGGTTTTAATCCAACAAACGGCAATGGGGCATTAAGAATTTCCGCAATATTCATGGCTGAAGTCACTGCCGATTCCAAAAGCGGCAAACCATCACAAGACCAGGAACCACAATAGTACACTTTACGGTTTAGATCTTTATGACGGACTTGCAGCTCTTTATTTAAAGCTACGGTTTGTGAATCCACCACAGCACGGGTTAAAGTCACTGACGAGATGATTTTTTTCGGGTCAATCTCCGTTACCGGCTGCCAGGTCTGGAACACTGGATTTTTACCGACCAGACTCGGCTCGACCGAATTCAGCCATACGGTAAACTGCTGACGGGTAAATTTACGATCCATCATATAACTGAGTACCGCCCAATCTTTACGTTTGGGTGGCATTACGGTTTGGTCAGTGTGGATCACCAATTGGCCCTGTTCAAATTTGAATTTCTTTAACAGCGCAATATCATCTGCAAATTGTTCATTATTTAAAAACGTTTCAATTTTATTGGTCGGCGTGGCCACAATGACACGATCAAAAATGCGTTGCTCACCCAACGCATTTTCAACCACAACCCCCTGTTCTTGTTCTTTGACTTGGGTAATGGCAGAACTGTCATGAATTTCAATGCCTTCAATCAGCTTGTTTACCAGTGCCGGTGTGCCACCCTGAATACGCAGTAAAGCCTCGCCATCCGTCAATTGACGCAAGAATGTCAATAAAGGTTTTGCCGGCCATTCGCCAATGGTTTTCGGGTTACAGGTACAAATGGTATACAGTACAGGCATCACTGCACCATGCCAGAACACTTCTTCAATATCATTATTATTAATAAATTCAGCCAGAGTAATCTCCTGATTCTTTGATTTGAAGAATCGGGTGATGGCCGCTTTCAGTTGCAGCATGCCTTTAACCATGCGCCAGCCATATTGCTGAATGCCTTTCCGGTTATTAATAATCGGAAAATTGCCAATACGGCTGCGTGATGTGGTCAACCAGGTTTCAGTGCGGTCTTCAAACAACCAGCTGCATGCCATATAGGTACGAACAGGAAAAGTGGGTATACCCAAATAGGTTGCCAAACTCAGGGTATTTTTCCACAAATGCGGATTCATGACGCGTAAGGGTGCATCAATCAGGCCACCTTCGAATTTAATGCTATGGCTATCCATACCACGACCAGGTAACGCTTCAAAAATAGTAATGCTATGACCTGCATCTTTAAGAATTCTTGCGGTAGCTAGCCCAGCCATGCCACTGCCAATAACTGCAATATCCAAAATTATTATCCGTCAGTTACACATAAGATTCTTGAAATTATGAACCAAGCGAGATTAAAAGGTGGTATTAAAATATTCCAGAATGTATGTTTTTAACAAAACTCATCATAAAGCGTCTAAAGTAAACAATTACCTTTATTTATATACAAAAAACCTTTTAAAAAACCCAATAAATTGTTTTATTTTCCAAATATAAATAATAAAAAAACCTTTAAAAAAATAAATATATATTAACCGTTTTTATAACAAACGTTTTACAAAATCCTCTAATATTATTATGATACGTAACGCAAAAACTTGATAACTCCATCACGTTTTCCTCAGCTCCAACTATACAAATATGCTGACAACAAAAAAATTCTGTTCGCAAAAAAGCCCCTCAATTTTTAGGGGGCTCTTTCTTTTTCACTCAGCTCCGATGAATACCGACTTAACCTGCAACCGGTATTTCACCGAATTTACCACTATTAAAATCATTAAATGCTTGAATTATTTCATCTTTGCTATTCATCACAAAAGGTCCGTAGCCTTGAATTGGCTCATTTAGCGGTTGACCGGTCAGCAGCAAGAATTTGCTGTCTTGCAGTGTTTCAAGTCGAATATCGGCTTCGCCATCTTGAGCAAACATCACAATCGAGCTGTCTTGTACATGCTGCGTTCCGTTCAGCTGCATTTCGCCAGACAACACCACAAGCAGCACATTGTGATCGACAGGAACATGCAGATGCTGAACCTGCCCGGCTTTTAATTCGCCATCCCAGACATTGACCGGAGTATGGGTGGAAGCAGGACCCTGATGTTCTGCATGACCGTCCATATAGCGGCCGGCGATCACCCGGATATGCCCTGCACCGTGTTCAAATTCAATGACCGGGATGTCCTTTGCTGCAATCGCCTGATATTTCGGTGCGGTCATTTTGTCTGCTGCAGGCAGATTAACCCACAACTGTACCATTTCAAACAGGCCGCCTTTTTGGGCAAACTCAGCCGAATGAAATTCTTCATGCACCAGACCTGCTCCTGCCGTCATCCATTGCACATCACCGCTTTGAATGGTCCCACCACCACCCGCCGAGTCCTTATGCGTCACTTCACCCTGATAGGCAAGGGTCACGGTTTCAAAACCGCGATGCGGATGGGAACCGACCCCATGCTGCTGCGTCGTTGGGCTAAAATGGTAGGGTGCTGCATAGTCCAAAAGTAAAAATGGACTGATCGCCTGCCCTAAGCGGTCATAGGAAAACAGGTTTTTCACCGGAAAGCCGTCACCCACCCAATGCATGTTCTGGTTACGGTAAACGCCAATAATTTTTTTCATCTTTTAAACTCCTATATTCTCGATAGGATGAACATGGACTTATATTAGTGCTTTCATTGTTTTGAATATAGAGTGACATTAATACACACTGTCCTACAAACAAGACAAAATGACTTTATCGAATAATCATCAAGTTTAAATATTTAGAAAAAAGCCTCATATTTATAAATTATCCTATTTTTATGATTAACCTTCTCGGAATCAGCGCTTCCATTGTCCTATTTTCACACTTAGCATAAAAAAATATCACGACATCGCCACACTTCTGTTTTCGGTTGATGTCAGGATGTTTTTCATCACAACAAGGAATAGCAAAATGAGCAAGCCTTACATTCGTTTAGATAAAGAGAATGCAGCGGTTCTTCTGGTGGATCATCAAACCGGTCTGTTATCGCTGGTACGCGACATCGATCCAGACAAATTTAAAAATAACGTATTGGCCCTGGCTGCAGCAGCCAAATATTTCAATCTTCCAACGATTTTAACCACCAGTTTTGAACAGGGCCCTAATGGTCCATTGGTACCCGAACTGAAAGAAATGTTTCCGGATGCGCCTTATATTGCCCGTCCCGGTCAAATTAATGCCTGGGACAATGAAGACTTCGTCAAAGCGGTAAAAGCCACAGGTAAAAAACAGCTGATTATTGCCGGTGTGGTGACTGAAGTCTGTGTCGCCTTCCCGGCACTTTCAGCGCTTGAAGAAGATTTTGAAGTGTTCGTGATTACCGATGCTTCCGGCACCTTTAACCCTTTAACCCGTGATTCTGCCTGGAATCGCATGTCTACTGCCGGCGCGCAACTGATGACCTGGTTTGGAGCTGCCTGTGAATTGCACCGTGACTGGCGTAATGACATTGAAGGTTTGGGTACCCTGTTCTCCAATCACATCCCGGATTATCGCAACCTGATCAACAGCTATAACCAGCACAGCGCTCAAAAATAACCCTCGTCTTTTTAAGATAAGCGGTCTTCGGATCGCTTATTTTGTCTTATTCAATATCCGTTATCTGGCTGATTTTCAGCTAGAATAACGGTTATTCCCTGGTCCTGTTCTGAGCATGATGTATGCATTCATTTGATGATTATTATTATTTTTTCCTGGTGGTTAAACACGGGGGATTTAGTGCAGCAAGTGAAGCCAGCAATATCACCAAATCAAAACTCAGCCGACGCATTTTAGATCTGGAACACCAGTTTAATGTCAGCCTGATTCAGCGCTCCACCCGTCATTTTAAAGTGACGCCTTTGGGACAGGAATTTTATGAAGAATGTTGCAAGGTCATTGCGCAGGTCGAATGTGCCAATCATGTCTTGCTGAAACAAAAAAGCGAACCACAAGGCCTGATCAAAATCAGCTGCCCTGCACTGATGATGCATTTCCAGGTACGAACTTTACTCAACCAGTTTTTAAAAGATTATCCCAAAGTCCAGATTGAACTGGAGCTGACCAGCCGCCGTGTCGACCTGCTGCATGATGATATCGACCTGGCTATTCGCACCAATTTTCAGGCCAATGAAGATTCCAGCCTGATTATTCGTGACGTGATTAAAACCACGCATTGCCTGGTGGCCAGTCCGGAACTGCTACAGGGACGGCAAATCCGGCATTTCACTGAATTGCATGAATTTCCAAGCATTGTTCTCGGTACGCAAAAATCACAATATTACTGGCATTTACACAATCGCGAGCATGATGAAGTGATTGACATTCCGCTGCAACCGCGGATCAAAAGCAATGATCTGGCAGGGGTTTATTACGCGGTACGTGACGGTTTGGGCATTGCCGACTTGCCCTATTTGGCGGTTGAACAGGACATCCAGCAAGGCAGGCTGATTCATATTTTACCGGAATGGTGCTCAAATTTAGGTACAGTGCAACTGGTCTATGCTTCGCGTAAAGGGCAACGTCTGGTGATGGAAAAACTGATTGATTACTTGATCAAAGGTCTAAAAGATTTAGCCAGGGATCACCTCGGCTATACGCCTTAATTTTCAAACAATAGACATAAAAAAATCCAGAACCGAAGTCCTGGATTTTTTAGAAGATTATTTTAACTTGAGATTAGATTTTACCGATCAGGTCGATTGAAGGTGCAAGGGTAGCATCACCTTCTTTCCATTTAGCCGGACACACTTCACCTGGGTGAGCATGGACATATTGTGCAGCTTTCACTTTACGCAGGAGTTCTTGCGCATCACGGCCAATACCGCCAGCATTGATTTCGATAATCTGGATTTTGCCTTCCGGGTCAATCACGAAAGTGCCACGGTCAGCCAAACCTTCAGCTTCGATGAGCACTTCGAAGTTTTTTGCCAAGGTCCAGGTTGGGTCACCCACCATGCTGTACTGGATTTTCTTGATTTCCTCAGAAGAATCGTGCCAGGCTTTATGAGTGAAATGGGTATCTGTCGATACTGAATAGATTTCTACGCCCATTTTCTGGAATTCAGCATAATTATCAGCTAAATCGCCAAGTTCTGTTGGACAAACGAAAGTGAAATCTGCAGGATAGAAAAATACCACGGACCATTTTCCGATCATGTCCTGTTCAGACACCTGGATGAATTCACCGTTTTTATATGCTGTTGCGTTGAATGGCTTTACTTCAGTATTGATTAAACTCATGAGATATCCTCTAGCTCGTTTCTGGGATTGCTTATCTGGTGAAGCTAGAATACGAAAGTTTCTTAAATAGGTAAAACCGTACTTTTTTATAAAAATAATCGAATTTTTAGATTTAAAAATTCTATCTTATGCTTTGTTCTAATCGCTGTAGCCAATTTTAGCGTAAGAAGGAAACTGCATAATCGAATGCCAAGCTGCATCAATCAAAGCCTGCTTATAGAGAATGGGAGAAGTGCTGACTTTGCGTGATAACCAGGCACGGCAATAACTTTCGGTTGCACCCAGCATTAAAGAGAACAGCAATTCACGCGGAATTTTTGCAAGCTGTGCAAGGTCCTCATCTGTCTGCTTTTTTAGCCAGTCAAATACCGCCTGATTGCGTTGCTGGTTTTGTGCAGCAATTTCTGCGTGCTGCTCTGCCCCTAAACTCATGCGTGCCATAAACAGGAAGCGGGCAAAGTCGGGGTTCTGCACCACCCAATCGATATATTGGCCAATAATAACAGCCATCCCCTGCTGCACGCCTTGGGCTTGCTGTAATGTAGCTGTGCGCTGCTGCATCTGATCTTGTAAGGCTGCACTAAAAAGTGCTCCGACTAGGCCTTCCTTGTTTTTAAAATGATGATAAATCGCACCCACACTACTGTCTGCACGCTCACGAATCATTTCAATGCTGGTCGCTTCAATGCTGAATTCTGAAAAGCAGTCTAAAGCATGTTGCAACAAAATACGTTTCAGTTCGGCACGTCGTCCAGGGTAAATACGGTGGAGTAAATCGGCTTGCTGCATATCCATATGCTTCGATAGATGATGAGAACAGGCAAAATCATAGACCATTTATTACCGAAAAGCAGTCATTTATGCCAAATAACAGAATATTATTCTGTATTAGAATGATTTTCTTAAAATGATAAGAAGGAATTCTCTGATGAGCCAAGCATTAAAAATATGGAATACATTGGCCAATAAGCCTGCCGGGAAATGGACATTTTCTAAAATGCTGTGCTTAAAAGCGCCTTATTTCAGCAGCATTTCACCACTATTTGAAAGACTTGAACCCGAATACTGCGAAATCAAGATGAAAAAGCACCGCGCTGTGCTGAATCATCTGGGCACGGTACATGCCATTGCCATGTGCAATATGGCAGAGCTTGCCGGTGGAACCATGACCGATGTCACTGTACCTGCTACGCATCGCTGGATTCCCAAAGGCATGCAGGTGGAATATCTGAAAAAAGCCAATACCGATTTGGTTGCAGTTGCCACCCCGCTGCAAGTCAATTTTCCCTGGAACGCAGGCAGTGATTATCCAGTTCAGGTTGAAGTCAAAGATACCAATCAGGATGTGGTGTTCCGTGCCATCATCACCATGTGGGTTTCTGCCAAAAAATAAGCGTTCATCCTAAACTACTGATCAATCGCCCATTAAAAAACCCTCCACAATGGAAGGGTTTTAAAGATGACTTGCCATTTTAATTAAAAGTTAGAACGGTAAATCATCATCTAGATCTGCCGGCGCAGCTGCTGCCGGTGCAGGCTGCTGTTTTGGTGCAAAACCGCCTGGGTTGTTGTTGCCATAACCACTACCCTGATTGTTCTGGTTGTTATAACCGCCCTGATTGCCATAACCGCCCTGGTTGTTATTATTGTTGTTATAACCGCCGCCTTGATTATTATTGAAACGTGGCTGGTTATAACCGGCGTTATCGCCACCTGCAGCTTGTTCACCTTGCTGACGGTTGCTATCTAACATTTGCATCTGTTCACCACGAATTTCTGTGGTGTAGCGTTCCTGACCGCTTTGGTCTGTCCACTGACGCGTACGCAATGAACCTTCAATATAAACTTTTGAACCCTTACGTAGATATTGCTGTGCAATTTCACCCAAGCGGTTATGCAACACAATACGATGCCATTCAGTTTGTTCTTTACGCTCACCCGTATTTTTATCAGTCCACGAATCGCTGGTTGCAATTGAAAACTGAGTCAGAGAACCACCATTTGGAAAAGTTTTGGTTTCAGGATCTTTACCTAAAGTTCCAACTAAAATAACTTTATTAACACCACGCATCAGACGTACACTTCCTATTTATTTCTATATTTTACTTTATAAGAGTTATGCTTAAATGGCTACCTCTTTACCCAACAACTGCGTTAAATCTTGTCGCGCAGCTTCATCTATCAGCTGTTTATCAATTTTAACATAAGCAAATTGCTGGTCGGACATCACCACAACCTCTTCAATACCACGAATCGCCAAAAGTTGAGAAGTCCACTCATCCGTTTGTTTTGTCTCGGGCAAGGCCAATACCAGTGAGGAAAGATAGCGCGGCTGGGCCAAGCTAAAGCTGATCAATAACCAGAGCACCGCGATCGCCGCCAGGATGCCCCAACCCATCGAGGTATTATTTAGTAACAAGAGTTGACCGCCAATCATGCCCCCAAAAAATGCCCCTAAAAACTGGCTACTGGAATTGATGCCCATAGCCGTGGCTTTAGACTGAATCGGTGCAGATTTGGATAACCATGAAGGCAACAAGGCCTCCATGACGTTAAAGGCAATAAAGAATAATCCCAAACCTGCCAATAAAACATATTTGGATTCATAACCAAAAATCAGCACCAGCAGACCCAGTACAATTCCAGCAATTGCGGTCAGGAAAATACCACGCATTTTGCGATATTTTTCCGCCAGAATAATGCTCGGAAAGGCAAAAAACAGGCTAATAATGAGCAGTGGCAGATACACCAGACCATGACTGGATAAGGGAATGCTGGCAAACTGAATCAGTTGCGATGGCATATATACAAACATCGCGGTCAACAACAGATGCAAGGCAAAAATTGAAACATGCAGACGGTTTAAATCGCCCATTTTCAACACCTGCTTTAGCTGTGCTACATAGCCTTGCTGGTAATTTTTATGATGACGGGTCACTTTAGGGACAAATAACAGCATCGATATGGCAGCCAAACCCATAATGGTCGTCACCCAGAACAGTCCCGAAATACCGACCAGACTGGTCAGCCAAGGTCCCAGACTGAAGGCCACCATAAAGGATACGCCAATGCTCATGCCCATCACAGCCATGGCCTTGCTGCGCTGTTCTTCACGGGTGACATCGGCCAAAAGTGCCATCACCACCGCTGAAACTGCACCCCCACCAGCAATGGCACGGCCAATGATGACGCCATAAATGGTCTCGGACATTGCCGCAACCGCACCACCAAGAGCAAATAGCAACAAGCCCAGAATGATCAAAGGTTTACGGCTAAAGCGGTCGGCTAGCAAGCTAAAAGGAATCTGTAAAATGGCCTGGGTTAAACCATAGACCCCGACGGCTAATCCAATCAGTGCAGGGGTTGCCCCTTGATATGACTGTCCTGCTATAGAAAATACAGGAATAATCATGAACAGGCCCAACATACGCAGTGCAAAAATACTGCTTAAGGCAAAGGTTGAACGGCGTTCTAAAGCATTCATCATATCAATTGGCTTAGGTCTATAAGTTTTATTTCAATGGATTATCCTACAACATTCATCTTACAAATGCTGATTTTTCAGGAATGAACCACCACAAAAAAGGGCGCATTTTCATGCGCCCCTATTGTACTCGGTTTTCTTAAAAAACCATTAACGGATTCGTTCTTGACGTTTGCTATATTGAATGGATGCAATGACTGCCCAGACAATAAACGCTACCCCAATTAAACCGGTAACCACTTCCGGCACATGCACACCAGTACCGCTGGCCAGCATAATGAAGGCTAAGGCGCCAATGGCATAATGCGCACCGTGTTCAAGATAGATATAGGCATCCAGAGTACCTTTTTCCACCAGATAAATGGTCATCGAACGCACGAACATGGCACCAATCGCCAGACCGAGCATAATAATCACCACATCCGAAGTAATGGCAAAAGCACCAATCACCCCATCAAAACTGAACGACGCATCCAGCACTTCCAGGTAAATAAAACCGCCCAAGCCGGCTTTAATCACGCCTGTAGAGGCTCCACTGGCATCATGCGCCACAGCATTGCCATCTTCATCAATTTCAGGTTCACCGCCTAACAAGTGGCTCAGTACCTGAACCCCAACATAGACCACAATGCCCCAGATCCCCGCCATGGTGACCACCAGACGCACCGCCTCATCCACATTGGCTGCCATGATCAGCAAGCCAATCAGGGCAAGGAATACAGACATTGCCGGTACGTTAGCCAGATTGGACAAACGTGCTTCCAGCCATTTGAACCAGTGGGTATCTTTTTCACTATCCAGGAAGAAGTTCAGGAACACCAGCAACAGGAATGAGCCACCAAAGGCTGCAATTTCCGCATGATGGGCCATCAGCTTTTCAGAATAATTAATCGGATCATTCAGGGCCATCTTGACCACTTCCATCATGCCCATGTCGGCAGTCACGGCAACAATCACGATTGGGAACACCAGACGCATACCAAATACAGCAATAATGATACCGACGGTTAAGAAAATCATTTTCCAGAAATGATCCCAGCCTCTGAGCACAGAGGCGTTTACCACCGCATTATCGAAAGAAAGCGACACTTCCATCACCGCCAGAATGGCAGTAATGGTCAATGCCGTGAACATGGTCTTTAAACCTGCTTCCGGGCCATGCGTAAAGCCCCAGTATGCAGATATAGCCAGACACACGATCGTAAAAATGATTGAGAAACCAAAATGTTTCATCATGATAGATCGACCTATAGACAAATATTTATATCGGGTGAATTCAGTAAAACTTAAAAAGAGCGCTTAAGATTTTATGCGCACAATTATGACGGCTTTTTGATATTTATCCAAAGTTCTTCGTATGAATTTTTTTGAGTACAAATCCACTATTTTTTCTGCTGCATATCTTGGGTTGAAAACTCTTGTTATAGTCCCTCTTTCTGTAAATTCTTCTTTTAATATCGACAGGATGATGACATGAGCTTTTCTCAAGAGGTATGGCAACGCAACTTGGCTTTATATGAAAAAACTTTAGCCCTGCCATTTAATCAGGAACTAGCACAAGGCACATTAAATAAAGATGTATTTAGCCATTATGTAATTCAGGATGCGCATTATTTACTGACCTATGGCCGTGCACTGGCGGTATGTGCTGCAAAAGCATTTACAGCAGAGGATGTCATGCAGTTTTCAGATGCCGCCAGGATTGCCATTGTGGTAGAACGCAGCCTGCATGCTGACTTTATGCAGGAATTTGACATTAGCCAAGAAGAATTTAGAACCACGCCGCTGACTCTGGCTTGTCATCATTACACTTCATTTTTAACCGCCACGGCCTGGTCAGAAAGTTATCCGGTGGTACTGGCTTCATTACTGCCGTGTTTCTGGATTTATGCTGAAGTGGGTAACACCATTGTTGCCCATTCAGTTCCGAATAATCCTTATCAGGCCTGGATTGACACCTATTCAGGTGAAGAATTTAATCAGGCGGTTCGTAACGTGATTGCGACTATTGATAGCGTAGCTGCGCGCTGTGATGCCGATACTTTAGAGAAAATGCATCATGCCTATACCACGGCGGCTAAACTGGAATGGCTGTTCTGGGATAGTGCCTATGATCAACGCCAATGGTTGGGCTTGGATAATTAATCAAGAATGCCTGTTTCTTTTTGGCGGAGTCTTATCACTCTAAATTAATTTTCAATATCAACCTTCGGTTCGACCTACTTTTCTTTGGGGAAAAGTAGGCAAAACCATTGCTATCTGCAAAACTCGGCAACATTCGGTTTTTATCCAATTCATTATAAAAACATTACTTATTAAATCTTGTGGTGTATACACCTCATGCCTCGAACAGTTGCGAATGACTCTACCACGATAGCAAATATTTTTAATACTTTAGTTTTTACTAAATCATTACTGCTGAAACATCTGCCAGCCATAAATCAATCCTGCCGCAGCCACAACCCAGCAAAGCGTTGCCACGCCCAAACAAGACCACATCGACATTTTGCTTGCCAACACATAAACCATCAACAAATAGATGGCATAGGGAATTAAAGACCATAAACCAAACAATGCCGTTTTCTGCAAAGCTGCTGCACCTTGCTGCTGTGACACAATTACATGGGCAATTAAGGCAAAAGTCGGAAATAACGGCACCAGACCGGCAATATAAAACGCCTTACTTTTGGAAAGGAGGGAAATCAGCAGCACAACCGTTGCCCCTAAAATACATTTCAAAAATAAAGCCAGCATCCCGCCTCATCCGAACTGATCAATTGATTGAATCGTATAGTTTACGCCGCGAAATATCGTTTACTTAAACTAAATTCAGCACAATCAAGGCCAGCAGTGCAGGCAATGCCTGAATATAAATAATCTTTTTGCTTGCGGTAATCCCCCCATAAATGCCTGCAACCAACACACAGCCCAAGAAGAAATTCGCCAGTGCAGCCGTATAGCTTGCAGGGGCAAATAATGACCAAATCAGACCTGCAGCTAAGAAACCATTATAAAGTCCCTGATTTTGCGCCAGCACTTTGGTCAGTTTTGCCTTTTCCACAGTATTGCCAAAGGCTTTCATACCTAAAGGCTTATCCCACAAGAACATTTCTAAAATTAAAATATAGAGATGTAACAGCGCGATCAGGGCAATCAGAACTTTTGTAATAATCATGAGATTTCCGTTTTTTATTTTTCAGACGATATTTTGCATTTTAACGGTGAATCGGTCGAAATACAGAATTTCAATATCTAAATGTATGACTTATAGGTACAGCGAAATGCCATTTCTACGTATTTGATTTAAATCCTTGAGCAGCCCGACACAGACTGACGTTTTATTTTTATTAAATAAAGCTTGAACATTTTTCATGCGCTATCATATATAGGTTTTTGATGAATTTTCTAGGATCATTGCATGAGCCAAAGTCATATCCGTATTCGAGGTGCACGTACCCATAACTTAAAAAATGTGTCACTCGATATTCCACGCGACAAGTTTGTGGTGATTACGGGGCTTTCGGGTTCAGGTAAATCATCCCTCGCCTTTGATACCTTATATGCCGAAGGTCAGCGCCGTTATGTGGAATCCCTGTCTGCCTATGCACGCCAGTTCCTGTCGCAAATGGAAAAACCGGAAGTTGACTCGATTGAAGGTTTAAGTCCCGCGATTGCCATCGAGCAGAAATCGACCAGCCATAACCCGCGTTCAACTGTGGGAACAATCACGGAAATTTACGACTATTTGCGTCTTTTATATGCCCGTGTAGGAACACCATATTGTCCTGAACATGACTTGCCGATGGTGGCGCAGACCGTATCGGAAATGGTCGATGCGGTTAAAAGTCTGGAAGAAGGCACAGCCTTGATGCTGCTTGCACCCGTAGTACGTGAACGCAAAGGTGAATACAGCAATCTGTTTGAACAGCTGCAAAGTCAGGGCTTTGTCCGTGCCCGTGTGGATGGTGAGATTGTTGAAATTGACACCCCACCCGAACTGGACAAAAAGAAAAAGCACACCATTGAAGTGGTGGTTGACCGCTTTAAAGTCCGTGATGACTTGGGTAACCGGATTGCCGAATCCTTCGAAACTGCGCTGCGTTTAGGCGGCGATATTGCCATTCTGGCCTGGATGAAAGGCGAACAACCAGAACGGGTTTTCTCTGCCAAGCACTCCTGCCCGGAATGCGACCGTGCGGTTGCCGAACTGGAACCACGCCTGTTTTCATTCAACAATCCCTTTGGCGCCTGCCCGGTCTGTGATGGTCTGGGAACCCGCAGCCATTTCAGTGCAGAAAAGCTGATTCCCAATACTGAAGTTTCGATTAGCCAGGGTGCAATTCGCGGTTGGGACAGACAGCGTCCTTATTACTACAGCATGATTGAAAAAGTCGCAGAGCATTTTGGCTTTTCCCTGGATACGCCGTGGAACGAGCTGGATGCCGAGACCAAAAAGAAATTCCTGTACGGGACCGGCAAGGAAAAAATCGATTTAAGCTATATTGATGAGCGCGGGCGCAAACACAATCGTGTCATGCCTTTTGAAGGCATCTTGCCGCATCTGGAACGTCGTTACCGTGAAACGGAATCGAACTATGTGCGTGATGATTTAGCCCAGTACCTTTCCAATGCCGCTTGTGATGCCTGTGGCGGTTCACGTCTGAATGAAATTTCCCGCAATGTCCGGGTCAAAGACAAAACCATTGCCGAGATCACCAAGATGTCGATTGGCGATGCCGAAAGCTATTATCAGGATTTAAATCTTGAAGGGGCCAAAGGTGAAATTGCCGACAAGATTTTCAAGGAAATCCGTGAACGTCTGCACTTCCTGGTGTCTGTTGGCTTAAATTATCTCAGCCTGTCCCGTTCTGCCGAAACCCTGTCTGGCGGTGAAGCACAGCGTATCCGTCTGGCATCACAAATTGGTGCCGGCCTGATGGGGGTGATGTACGTACTGGATGAACCATCTATCGGTTTGCATCAACGTGATAATGACCGCCTGCTGGAAACCCTGGTTCGCCTGCGTGATCTTGGCAATACCGTGCTGGTGGTCGAGCATGATGAAGATGCGATTCGTGCCGCCGACCATATTATTGATATTGGTCCGGGTGCAGGCGTACATGGTGGTCATATCATTGCCGAAGGAACCTATGAAGAACTGGCAGCCCATGAAGACTCGCTGACCGGAAAATATCTTTCAGGCAAGTTGAAAATTGAAGTTCCGAAAGTTCGAACTCAGCCGCCAAAACCGGAAGAGCAAATCAAGCTGATGGGCGCTGCCGGCCATAACTTGAAAAATGTCGACCTGACTATTCCCTTAGGCGTGATGACCTGCGTGACTGGAGTTTCAGGTTCGGGCAAATCGACCTTGATTAACCGTACCCTGTTACCGCTGGCCGCAACACAATTGAACGGTGCAACGACTTTAACGGCTGAAAAGTTTGACTCGATTGATGGTCTGCAATTTCTGGATAAAGTCGTGGATATTGACCAGAGTCCGATTGGACGTACCCCACGTTCTAACCCGGCGACTTATACTGGCTTGTTCACCCCGATTCGTGAGTTATTTGCACAAACGCCAGAAGCCAAGGCGCGTGGTTATGCCGCAGGTCGTTTCTCGTTTAACGTGAAAGGCGGTCGCTGTGAAGCCTGTGAGGGGGACGGCATGATTAAAGTCGCCATGCACTTCCTGCCGGATATGTATGTGCCTTGCGATGCCTGTCATGGCAAACGCTATAATCGTGAAACTTTGGAAGTCGGCTATAAGGGTAAAAACATTTCCGACGTACTGGAAATGACGGTTGAAGATGCCATGCATTTCTTTGATGCCATTCCGGTCATTCACCGCCGTCTAGAAACCTTGAATCAGGTGGGTCTGGGCTATATCCGACTGGGTCAGTCTGCAACCACGCTTTCCGGTGGTGAAGCACAGCGGGTCAAACTGGCACGAGAACTGGCCAAACGCGATACCGGTAAAACGCTGTATGTACTTGATGAACCGACTACCGGTCTGCATTTCCACGATATTGCCAAGCTGCTCGACATTCTGCATGAGCTACGCAATAAGGGAAATACCATTGTAGTGATTGAGCATAATCTGGATGTGATTAAAACCGCCGACTGGGTGATTGACCTGGGTCCTGAAGGCGGTGCCGGTGGCGGTATGATTATTGCCGAAGGTACGCCTGAACAGGTGGTGAAATCTAAAGTTTCACATACAGCGAAGTTCTTGAAGCCACTGCTTAAATAATCTTCACATTTAGTTAAGTGCATGATAAAACGGTGATTCATTCACCGTTTTTTATTTAGGGCTAATAGTGTTAGATCATAATTTATTAAGTGAAAGAGTTAATCCAGACGTATCTAAAGATGAAGATTGGAATTCCATTTCAAATGATACTCCTTATCAAATTGACCGTGCGCGGATTATACATTCAGCTTCATTTCGACGACTCCAAGCGAAAACTCAAATTCTAGGTATTGGAGATAGTGACTTTTATCGAACTCGACTTACTCATTCAATGGAAGTCGCTCAATTAGGATTTGGAATAACAGAAAGTTTGAAAGCTAGATACAAAAATGATCCATTACTATTAGATTTAATACCTTCTCAAAATGCAATTGAAAGTATCTGCCTAGCTCATGATATAGGGCATCCTGCTTTTGGTCATGGTGGCGAAGTAGCCCTTAATTATTGCATGGTGAATGACGGAGGCTTTGAAGGAAATGGACAAACGTTAAGAATTGTCTCTAAATTGGCTGAATATACACCTGAAAATGGAATGAATTTAACAAGAAGAACTCTCCTAGGATTGATTAAATATCCTGTTCCTTTTTCAAAGTTTAAGATTAATTATCCCTCTAAAGAGTTGACTAAAAATCTAGTACTTCCTTTACAACTTAAAGATTATCAACCACCGAAATGTATTCTTGATACTGAAGCTGATCTTTTTACAACATGGGTATCCAATATTTTTAGTTCTAATGATCTAAAAAAGTTTATGACAATCAATACTGAAAAACGCACAAAACCCAAATATACATCTTTTGATTCCTCAATAATGGAATTAGCTGATGATATATCTTACGGTATCCATGACCTAGAAGATGCTGTTGCATTAAAGCTTATTACAGAAAAGCAATGGCGTGATCAAGTAGTTAAAAAAATTGAAAATATTAAGGTAGAACTTAATAATGATTTAGAAAACATTACGAAATTATTATTCGGAAGCTCCAATAAAGAACGAAAACATGCTATCAGTAAATTGATCCGTTATTTTCTAAAAAAAGTATATATTTATAAACAGAATATTTTTGAACATGAATTATTAGACTATAACGTAGTTCTAGAAGATGAAGAAAATACAGAAGCCCTTGAGGTAATTAAAGACTTTGTAATAAATAATGTAATCCGGCAACCCGAAATACAAATTTTAGATTATAAAGGTCAGCAGATTGTGGTCGAATTATTTGAAGTTTTATCTAATAATCCAAATAATTTATTACCTCAATCTACACTGGAACAATATAAAAAAGCTGAAAATAAAAACCGTGTCATTTGTGATTATATTTCAGGTATGACTGATGCTTATGCTTCACGCCTTTATCACAAATTATTTACACCGAATATGGGTTCTGTTTTCGATAGACTTTAATAGATGCACGGGTGACTATGAATAATTAATGCCAATAGATCACCCCGCCACTTTATTCTTCCCATTTTCTTTGGCCTGAAACAAAGACTTGTCGGCTTTTTCCAGTAATGCCATCCACGATGCCGCCCCTACCGCTACTCCAGCACTGACAGAAACATGAATATTCTGGTTCAGTTCAGCAATATACAGTTCAGAACCACCAATCTCTTTAAGAATTTTATTTGCAACACCCCAAGCCTCCTCAAAAGTAGTTTGCTCAATTAACACCAAAAATTCATCACCACCATAACGTACAATTAAATCCGAAGTTCTGACATTAAATTGCAATTTTTCTGCAATCAGCTTAATCACCTCGTCACCCACAATATGCCCAAAAGTATCATTCACATGCTTAAAGTCATCTACATCAAAAATGATTAGGCCGGTTTGTTTCAATTGATTCGGCTTATTCTCCAGATAACGAATATATTCATCTAAAGCCAAACGGTTAGATACACCCGTCAAATTATCCGTATTGGCAATATTTCTGAGCTGAAATTCCAGTGCATCACGCTGCTGTAACACGCGCTTTAATTCTTTAAGGGCATTTAATAAGGTGACTGGCTCTGCAGCAGATAATGGTTCCCGTTCGGTCTTTATAACCTGATGCTGGGCCAGCCGAAGAATGGTATTTCTGGCTTTAATTAAAGGTATAAAAACATGATTGCGCGCATGGATCATGGTAAAAATAACCGTTACTAGGCAAATCAGCGCCACTAATAAAGTTAAAATCAATTTTTGCTGGGCTTGTTTTTTCTGGCTTTGAGCCACCGTAACACTGTAATCCAGAATATAGCTTTGCAGATCGACCACTGTTACAAACTTATCAACCATTGCCTCGGTGAGTTGCGTACCGGTCAATGAATATGCCTGATTGTGTATACTTTCATTCATCAAGCGAGCAACGATTGGAATGCCTTGGTCTAAAAATTGTGTTTTTACTTGCTGATGTAAAGCCAGATATTCGGGGGTTTTATCCTGTTCGGGCTGTATGGTATTCACTAAAGCCCATAAATAATAGGCCTGATGTTGCGTCTGTAACGACCGCGCCAAGTTATCTTCAGGGATTTTTTCATTAAAAGTCACTGCTGCCATAATATTCGATGCAGTTCGACCCGCCTGATCACGCAAATCAGCCAAAATTAAAATCAGCGTATAATAGTCTGAAACTGAAGTCCCTTTAGCTTCAGAATGTACCAATACATTTTCTATAATTCCCTTACAGCTGTCCCACGCCTTAAACATGTGCTGAATCGCCTGATCCAGCTGCCATGCACGCCGTTCAGATCGAGGCAAGGCACCATAAGCATCGACCGCATTGCGACCTTGGGCCAGAGCGGCTTTTAACTGGGAAGATAATGCCTGAGCCTGACCAGTAAAGCCCGCTGCAGCTAAAATTACGCGTGTCTGTTCAATCTGCAGGTCCACTTCTTTACGGTAAGCTTTTAATTCTTTTAGATTTGCTGCGAATTCATCGGCATTACTCGACATGACCTTATTCGCAGGTGCCCGTTCCCGGGAAATTTTATTGGCTAAATCGGCAACTGCACGAAGCGCAGAAATTTCAGTTAAAGCTCGATCCGCTTTTTGATAGCTTTGATAACTACTGACAATTAAAGGAACAGACAAAAATAGTAAAGACAGGATGATAATGATCATTGACCAGAACAGTCGCTGGCTGATATGTTCCGAGCGTAATTTATGCATGAATCAAATACGCTCCATACAACACGGCTGATCAATCATGTTTGATAATCATATGCAAATACAATTATATATATTACATGATTTTAATTTAAAAAGAGTTAAAATTTAATCAAAATTTTTAAACATTTCTATTTTATCAATCACTTATAATCTTTTTTCAAATAAAAATTAAAAATCCTGTATTTCTTGACTAAAGCTTTAAAGCACAGCTCCTCGGGCTATCGTTTTAACCGAATTTATCTCCGTATTTGCCTGTTTTTTTGCTTACAGCATCGGATCGCTTTTCACTATGTAATTGGAGAGTTTGGAAATGATTGAATTACCCTGAAGTCAGCACACAGTCCAAATTAAACCTCGGCTTTCTGCTGCCAATATTGAGAATATAAACTATTTATTTTTCTAAATTTTTTTATAAATTATAAAGATTTAAAAAATTTTCTACGACAGTTGTAAGAAAACATTTACACGTGCTACAAATAAGTGCATAATGCACTGCATTAGGGCAAATTAAATATATTCCTCAGCAGATTATTTAATTTTTCCGAAGATTTTGGCGAAAAACCCCAGTTTTCTTTGAAAATTGGGGTTTTTTATGCTTAGAACTTAATAAACAGGTTAAAAATATTATATTTTATTGCACTATATTGGTGCTTTATCAATTAATAGATGACTAAAAAAATAAATTATTTAATCATGAAAAAAAATAAGCTTTAACTTCAGCAGTCTTGGTTTCTATTCTGCTATTTATTTTCTTTTAAACTCAATGAAATTGTTTGATTTAAATAAAAAAAAGCCCAACCTTGGGGAAAGTTGGGCATATAAAACAAAAACTTGCTTATGGAGAATCAGATCATCATCACATTATTTCAATGTAGTATGAATTGATAGATACATTATGGTAAAAATTACCAAATAAGTAAAGCCTATTAAAGTAGTAAGGTATTAAATAAACTAAAATTCCCTTCATTTATGTTAAATACATCACAAAACAAGAAATAATGTGTCTATTTTTCAACCAAAAATTATCAGTTTTGAAAGTTTCATTGCGAAAATCGAACAAACATTTCCAAGATGAGGCATAGCTCACGTAACAAAATATATTTCAATTGAATTTTACAATTAATTCTTAAAATTAATTCAATTTAACATTATAATTATCCATTAATTTCTGTTTATTCCCAAGCAGATAAGTTATAAAACCTGGCTTATTCATTTGTTCTAAAATACAATTTTCAAAGTTGACATAGCATAGATCATTTGTACTTTTTTTAACCACGTATGCTACTCATAACAAAAAAACAACAAAATAATGTCTTTTTAGTTCATTGACTTAATGTTTTGTTACAATACAATGAACATAGTTTAATCCATCTGCAATAGAAAATAGAACTGGAAATTACTATGAAAAAACTCGGTTTAGCCACTGCTTTATTATTAGCCATGACCGGTGCTCAAGCGTATCAAGTAGAAGTACAAGGTCAATCTGAGTACATCGACAACACAGTAAATGACAAAAACTTTACTGGTGCTGTACAAGGTACTTATTACCTTAAAAATGTTGATTCTTCTAAAGGTCCATTGGCTGAAGCAGCGTTTTTAAACCAAGCGTCTAACGTGTCTGTAGCTTATAACTACGGTGAATACGATGTAGATGCAGAAAATGCTGATTTCACTTCTCACACTATTGGTGCCAAAGCTGAAGCGTATATTCCAACTAAAGTTGTTCCTGTATACGCTAGCGCTGCTTATAGCAACACCATTACTGACAACAAAGATGGAAATGCCGACGATCACGGCGACCGTTATGCTTTAGAAGTTGGTATTCTTCCAATTGACAACTTCTTGGTGGCTGTGGGTTATACCAGCGTTGCAAACCAATATTCTTTAGATGCTTTCAACATCCTTACTAATGGCGTTGCTAAAGCTGGTTTAGAATCTGAGACAATTGGTCGAGACCAAGATGCAATCACTGCACGTACTAAATACGTAGGTGCAATTGACGGTACGAACATGTCAATCGGTTTTGAGTCAGGTTTAGTTTATGGTGAAGACACTGCTTATAACCTAGGTACAACTCTTTTCGTTACGCCTAAGTTAAGCGTTGGCGCTTCTTACGCTGAATCTAGCTTCGCTGGTTCACCAGACAAAGCTTGGGGTGCGAACGTAAATTACTTCATCACTCCTGCTGTTGCAGTTGGTGCTTCTTACGTAAATGCGAATGCTGAAAAAGGTTCTGTATACGATACAGAAACTGTAGGCGTTAACGCTAAATTCCGTTTCTAATTTTGAATTAGAAAAAGAGTAAAAAAGGACGCTTAAAGCGTCCTTTTTTATTGGTCTTTATCTGTAGGATGCTTGGGTAAATGGGCAATATATTGCAAGGCAATCAAGCGTGACACAATGAGGGCCAGATACATCACCCCAGAAAACATTTGCAATAGTGCCAGTACCCGTGCAGGGGCACTTATGGGCATTAAATCCGATAAGCCGGTTGCGGACTGTAAACTAAAGCTCAGAAACAATAAATCAAGCCAGCTTTGTAAACCTGCAACATTGGGATTCAGGAAACTTCCCGGCGCCAGCAGCTGGCAGACGTTATACAAAAATGCAAATCCCCAGGCCAACAGGGTAAATACCGCACCCGCAGCAAACAGTTCATCTCGGGTTAAATAGCGGTCTTCAAACATATAACGCAACAGGCCATAAGCCGCGCTAAAATAAGCGGCTGCTTCAAAGCCATGGGCGATAACCTGTATCCAGAGATTTTCTATGCCTAATAACATCAGGGAAGAAAAAATCACGGCGCCACTCACGAAACTTAAGCCCAAAATGGTAAACATTGGGGTTTGTTTTATCACTTTGGCAATGACCAGTAAAACCAGCACCCCCAATAGCCAGGTGAGCGTACGGTAAGGCATGCTGTAATTGACTGCAACGGACAGGATCAAAATAATAAATTGTAATAAAAGTAGCCAAGCTGAAGGCAATACGCGAAATACCTTCCACACATCAATAATTGCCTGCATTTTCTGCTCCAGAAGATCGCTTTTTTATGTCTCAATTTTTATGTTCCTTTTAATCAACTTAGCATGAATGCTGAAGCGACAAGCGAAATATTTGTATGAAAAAGATTGAAAAAAAAACCGTTATTTTGATCCGTTCAAGGTGGATGCAGTCACTCTTATGATCTGCCGAAAGGGAATTTAAACAGCGATATCCATTTGAACAGGCATATTACAATCAGGCGATGTGTTATTTGCGCTGATATAAAAAAAGCCCCTGACGGGGCTTTTTTAAAGTAACGCTATCTTAGTGATCTGATGCACCAGAGATACCGATACCTGTTTGTGAACGTACATACTGAGCATCGAAAGCTTTGCGTTCTGCATGCGCACGAGCCGAGCTGTCAGTCACAGAGAATAACCAGCAGCACAGGAACGATAATGGCATTGCAAAGATTGCTGGGCCATTGAATGGGTTGACTGGTGTCTCAGAAATACCGAACGTATCTACCCAAACCGCTTTAGACAAGATGATTAGAGTCACTGCAGCAACAAGACCTACAACACCACCAATTACCGCACCACGAGTGGTCAAACCTTTCCAGAACATTGACAGTACCAGTACCGGGAAGTTGGCACATGCCGCTACCGAGAATGCCAGCCCCACCATGAAGGCAACGTTTTGTTTCTCGAACAGGATACCCAAAATCATCGCAAAGATCGCAAGACCTAAAGTTGCAATTTTAGACATGCGCAGTTCAGATTCAGGAGTCGTTTGGCCTTTCTTGAATACGTTTGCATACAAGTCATGTGAAATTGCTGAAGCACCAGACAGGGTCAAACCAGCCACAACCGCAAGAATCGTTGCGAATGCTACCGCTGAAATGAAGCCCATGAACAAGTCACCGCCAACAGCATCAGACAAGTGAACTGCAGCCATGTTGTTACCGCCAACAAGCTCCAACTTGCCAGTTACAGCCATTTTCGCTACATCAATGAATTGCGGGTTGTTTGATACGTAAAGGATCGCACCGAAACCGATGATGAAAGTTAAAAGATAGAAGTAACCGATGAAACCTGTAGCCACAACCACTGATTTACGTGCTTCTTTCGCATCTTTTACGGTAAAGAAACGCATCAGGATATGTGGTAGACCTGCTGTACCAAACATTAATGCAAGACCAAGTGAAATTGCATCAATCGGGTTAGCAGCCAGTTTACCTGGGCCCATGATATTGCCTGCTTCCGCAAGGCTTATTTCATGTACTTTAGAGAACACCTGGATTGATTGTTCAAACATGTTGGTGAAGCTGAAGCCCACGCCTTTCATTACCATGAAAGCCATGAAAGTTGCACCTGAAAGTAACATCACCGCTTTGATGATCTGTACCCAAGTCGTTGCCAGCATCCCACCGAAGATTACGTAAGCCATCATCAAAAGGCCCACAATCACGACAGCAATGTTGTAGTTCAGACCGAATAGTAATTTGATCAGCTGACCAGCACCTACCATCTGAGCAATCAGATAAAAGGCAACAACAACCAAAGAGCTAAGAGCTGCCAGAGTACGTACCGGTTTTTCTTCCAGACGGAACGAAACCACGTCAGACAAGTTGAATTTACCCAGGTTACGTAAACGCTCTGCAACCAGGAACAATACGATTGGCCAGCCCACCATGAAACCGAGTGAGTAAAGCAAACCGTCAAAACCTGAGCTGAATACCATTGCGGAAATACCCAGGAATGATGCTGCTGACATATAGTCACCGGCAATCGCCAGACCATTCTGGAAACCTGAGATACCACCACCTGCAGTATAGAAATCTGCAGTACTGGTGGTTTGTCTTGCTGCCCATTTGGTAATCAGCAAGGTGAAGCCCACGAAAATCGCGAACATAATAATCGCATGCCAGTTGGTTGCTTGCTGTTCAGCTGCACCCAAATCCGGACCTGCCATTGCCATACCTGACATCAGTAGCGTAGAAGCAGCGAGTGCTTGCGCTTTCAATGAATTCCATTTCATCTGATTACTGTCCTTTCTCATTCGCAATTGCTTCAACTTCTCGCATCGCTTCTTCATTTAATGCATCCAGTTTATTGTTTGCAATATACGAATAAACACCACATAGAATGAAAGACAATACAATAATGCTCAAGCCGAGTGGCATACCTATAGTGGTAACGCCGCCGCTAACCGAACTCATTAAGAATTCTTTGTTATAACCAACTAAAAGCATGAAGCCTACATAAACAATCAACATGATGATTGTTAGTGTCCAACTTAATCTGCTTTTTCTGCTGACCATTTCTTTAAATTTGGGATTCTGTAGAATACGTTCTACATGTGCCTCATCCATAATCATGCTCCTGTGTGCACCCAGCCATAGGTGTTTTTTTTAATTCGAATTATTTCGTTGTCTAACTTAACAATCTTATTAGGTTCTTGTAATTACTACTTTGGTGTTAAATTTTGATCAATTAAAGCGGCGAGATTATTAGATAGGGTATTATTACGACATAAATTTATGCTGTAGGCAATATGAATAGCTGGCTCATTATCGGGGTACTCGCCCTTTATATCGCGTTACTCTTTATCTGTGCATTTTTTGGTGAAAAACATGCGAGTCGCCTAAGTACTCGTGGTCGCATGTTACTCTTTAGTCTAACCTTAGGGGTATATTGCTCATCCTGGACATTCTACGGTGCAACCGGGGCTGCGGTTCGTGAAGGCATTATCTTTCTGCCAATTTACTTGGGTCCCCTGATTTTTGTCGGTGTCGGTTATGATATCTGGCGCCGTTTAGGCCGTGTGCGCCAGCATCATGCCATTTCATCTATTGCAGACTTTGTGGCTGCACGTTATGGTAAAAGCGGCCCTTTGGCATCCCTGGTCACCATTCTGGCAGTCATCGCGATTATTCCCTATTTAGCCTTGCAGCTCAGAGCCATTGCCTTGAGTGCATCGGTGATTCTGCAAGAAAATAGCGGGATTCAGGGCACCACCAATAGTGTGCTTTTCTTGACTGGAATTTTAGCCATTCTGGCCATGCTGTTTGGTACCCGGCAAATTGCCAATACCGAACAGCATGGCGGTTTAATGCTGGCCGTGGCATTTGAGTCGTTTGTCAAACTGTTTGCCCTGCTGTGCGTGGCCCTGTTCTTTGTCTTTGATGCACCCGAAAATTTGGGGCAAATTTCCACGGATGTGGTAGAAACCTTTAAACAGGTTCAGCTGTTTGGTGTTCCCGAAACCTTCTGGGTGCAAACCTTGCTCGCAGCCTTGGCGATTATCTGCTTACCACGACAATTCCATGTCGCGGTGGTTGAACTGCGGGATGAAAAACATATTCGGGGTGCACGTCGCTGGTTTGCCACTTACCTGATTCTGACCACACTGGCAATTATTCCGATTGCCAGCTGGGCGTTGCATGCTGCCCCGCATTTTCTTGCAATTCCCGATGTCGCCGTACTGTCCTTGCCGCTCAGTTATGATCAGGAGTGGCTGACACTTCTGGCTTTCCTGGGGGGGTTTTCCGCTTCTACGGGCATGCTGCTGGTCTCTTCCGTGGCCTTGTCGATTATGCTCAGTAATGACCTGATTATGCCTGCCTTATGGCGTACCGGCATACTTTCACGTCATGACAAGCGTCTGCCTCTGGTGCTGAAATTTACCCGTCGGGTGTGCATTTTAGCGGTCATGTTGCTGGGTTTCCTGTTTTTCCATTTCTTTAATGACATTGACCAGCTTTCAGTATTTGGCTTGCTGGCCTTCAGTGCCGTGGCCCAGTTTGCTCCAGCATTGATTGGTGGCCTGTATTGGCGTGGTGGCAGTAAACAGGGCGTATATGCAGGTCTGATTGCCGGTTTCGTGATGTGGGCCTATACCTTGCTGTTGCCTACCGTACTGCGCAGCCTGCCTGCTGAATACAGCTATTTTAGCCAGCAGTTCCTGCTTGCAGGGCCTTTAGGCATAGACTGGTTACGCCCCGAAGCGCTGTTTGGTTTTCAGTCTTTTGCTCCCCTCACCCATGGCGTGACCTGGGCATTGGGTCTCAATATTTTGCTGTATATCTGGGTGTCGCGAATTTTCCGTCCCAGTATTGCCGAGCAAATTCAGGCGGAAAGTTTTTTCTATTATGAAACCAAACCTTTGCCGACCCACAATGCCTCGAGTGAAATCAATTATTCTCACCAGGATGTGGCCCGTCTGAAAGTTGGCGATTTAATTACCCTGGCCAAACGGATTACCGGTGAAGGACCGGCTACCCAAGCCTTTCAGCAGTTCTGCGCCCAAAACAACGTCATACTGAATGAAAACAGCAATGCCAATGGCATGTGGTGGCGCTTTACCGAACAGTATCTGGCCGGAACCATTGGTGCTGCTTCGGCGCGTACCCTGCTCACCACCGCCATGGTGAATAATGGTCTGGCACTCGGTCAGGTCGCCAATATTCTGGATCAGGCCTCGCAATGGCAGCGTTTTAACCAGAACCTGATCATGACCATGATTGACCATATGACCCAGGGGGTGAGCGTGGTCGATGAAAACATGTGTCTGGTGGCCTGGAACAATCAATACCTGAAACTGTTCGATTATCCCAAAGATATTGTCTATGTTGGCTGTCCGATTGCCGACCTGATCCGTTATAACGCCGAGCGCGGTGAATGCGGGCCGGGTTCGGTCGAAGAACACGTGCGCAAACGGATTCACTGGATGGCCATGGGCAGCGCACATGAATTTGAACGAATCCGTAAAGATGGCCGAGTGATCCAGATGCGCGGCAATCCGATTGAAGGCGGCGGCTTCGTCACCACCTTCGCCGACATTACCGCTTTCCGTGAAAATGAGGCGGTACTTGAAGCACGGGTACAGGACCGTACCCAACAGCTGGCCGATGCACTTTCCGAGCAGCAACTGGCCCGCGAACAGGCTGACCGTGCCAACATGTCCAAAAGCCGTTTCATTGCAGCGGCCAGTCACGACCTGTTGCAGCCAATGCATGCAGCGCGCCTGTTCAGTACCGCTTTAGAACAAAGCGTACAGTCGGATGAAGACCGCAAGACCCTGCAACAGCTGGACCGTGCCTTGCATGGTGCAGAAAGCATGCTGTCTGCCCTGCTGGACATTGCCCGTCTCGAAGGCGGTACCATCCAGCCGAAACGTCAGCCTTATCCCTTGCATGACCTGTTAAGTGACCTGGAACTGCAATTTAAATCCATTGCCGCTCAACGTGGCATTAAATTCAGCGTGCATGATGCACAGTTCTGGATTGATACCGATCCACAGTGGATTCGCCGGATCATTCAGAACTTTGTCAGCAATGCCCTACGCTATACCGCTAAAGGCAAGGTTGTGGTGGGGGTACTTCGCTCTGCAGAAAAACCGCGCCATATCCGGATTGGGGTCTGGGATACCGGTCCGGGGATTGCCGAAGAACAGCGCATCAAACTGTTTCAGGAATTTGAACGCTGTGGCCATACTTCGCCTTGGGGCGAGCAGGGTCTTGGACTCGGCCTGGCCATTGTGCAGCGCATGACCAGCCTGCTGGACTATCCGGTACATGTCTACTCTGAATATGGCAAGGGCTCGTGTTTTATGATTGAAGTGCCGATTGTGGATGCGCCTAAAGTGGTGGCAGCGCCAGTACAGGCGACCCCACTGAAAAGCAAGGCCTACAAGATTCTATGTCTGGACAATGATGAAACCATTCTGGAAGGAATGACCACCTTACTGACCAAATGGGGCTATCAGGTCTTTAAAGCCACTGAACCTGAACAGGCACTAGAACTCATTCAGCAAGAAAATATTCAGGTCTGGCTGGTCGATCAGCACCTGAACAACAATAAAATTGGTCTGGATTTCATTCTGGCCAACCGTCAGGAACAGGTTCCGGTGGCACTGATTACCGCAGATTCCGATCCTGAACTGCCACACCATTTGAAAGATCTCAATATTGTGCTGCTGAAAAAGCCGTTAAAACCGGCATCACTGCGTTCCTGGTTATCGGGCTTAAAAATTTCCGGTTCTTAAGCGACTTATTCAGAAATCACTGCAGATCAAACGCCCATTTCATGTATGTGAAATGGGCGTTTTCATTACATAAAAACACCCTCTCTTTACCTCACTGGCAATTTATTTTCTATTCTAGGCAAAACTGCTCAAATTTTTTAATTTAGCCGCTCCTTTATTGACCAAAAATTTCAACCTTGCATTTCCTATGGCAAAGATGATCAAAATTTAAATATACACTTGTATAATTGGTTACAATTTTTTCAAGTCATTATTATTAAAAATATTTTTAGAAGAAAAATCCATTATATAACTTTAGTCGTATTCCGTTTGGGGTCAGCCTGGCTCATATATGAGAGCAATAAGTGATCAGTTTAATCTGTCTATCAGTCTGCCTCAAAACGCTGCCCAAGAAACTGATCATCATAGAAAATACAGGAGTTTAAGATGAACATTTCTGAAGCCGGAAGTTATGGCGTAGATCAATCGCAACAATTTTACCGTCAATATGGGGCCAATGCCCTGTTGCCCGAAATTCAATGGACCGAACTATTTAGACCCAGCCACTTAAAGGACACTCATATTCAAGCCCTGAATACCCTGTATCAAAGCGCCGTCCCGCTTGCCTTGCAGGTATTCGATGAGCTGAATTTTGACGTCTTTAGCCCTGCAGCCTATAAACCGCAAGGCTTGGGTTTATTTGAGAAACTCGCTGAACAGGAAGACAAGCTGATTCAGTCTTTAGCCGCTGAAGCTAAAGACTTAACGGATAAAGTCCGTCACCAGATTTGGAGCATGTTATTGCGTGGTGGTGCCGTGCTGGTGTTTAAGGCATGGCTTGGAAAAGTCAAAACCGATCAGGATCTGCTCGACACCACCCAGTTTGATGAACTCTCTGATCTGCTGTTTATTAAAACCCCACCCCTGGAATTGGCAAAACATTTAGGCATCAATGCCCATGCCGATGAAGATCATATTTTCCTGCTGTATGGCAGCGATGTCTATTTAGACCGCTTTAACAGTCTGGAAACCGCAGCATTGTTTGTCGATTTGGGCGTATATGATGCTGCCTTCTTGAGTTTGCGCGATGACAGTGTGGCTGAATATCTGAAAGAGAAAGCCTATGTCACTCAAGAGCAAATTGATGATCTGCAATGTGCATTGAACCCCTTATTTTGCACAGACAGTACTCCCAGACAAAGCTGCGTCGCCTAATGCAAGACATTAAAAGCTTTGTTTTTTAAAGTCATTTCCAACAAAAAAAGGCACTTTTATCAAGTGCCTTTTTTTGTTCAATGCTCTATGCAGCAGATTACATTTTCTTTTCTTCGATATTCAGCGCACTGATGGCCAATACGGCCTGAGTACGATTTTGCACATTCAGTTTCCGGAAAATGGCCGTCACATGTGCCTTAATGGTCGCTTCAGAAACATCCAGCTCATAGGCAATCTGCTTATTCAGCAAACCTTCCGCCACCATCATCAATACGCGGAATTGTTGCGGGGTAAGTGACTGAATACGTTCTGCCAATGCGGTTTCATCCGCTGCACGCGGGTCAAAGTTCATGTTGGCAGGCAAGTTTGGCGGTAACCAGATTTCCCCTTCCAGTACCTGACGGATTGCCTCACCAATATGGCTTGGATGTGCAGATTTCGGAATATAACCCATTGCACCATGGGCTATGGCACGTTGAATAATCGATACTTCTTCATGCGCAGACACCACAATAATCGGAATGGATGGATATTGGGCACGGACATGCACCAGAGCCGAAAAGCCCGAAGCTCCCGGCAAATTGAGATCCAGTAAAACCAAATCTGGTTCCGGTCCATTATCCAGGCGCTCATAAAACTCATTGACTGCAGCAGTTTCCTGAATTTGCGCTTGCGGCAAACTGTAACGAACAGCTTGAATCAAGGCATGACGAAACAGGGGATGATCATCTACGATTAAAATATTCATAAGCAGCATGAAAGATCTGGTGCACATTAAGAGCTATTCTAACCACACAAGCACTATTAAGGATATGCAAACAATCACTTTTTTCATCCAATATGGCATTATTTTATGAAAAAACTGCTTGTATTCAGGTTTTTCGAAAAATCATCAAACCTAATCATATTTTGATATAAATTTTATCGGCTAGCTCAAAATACTTATTAACAATGAATATAAATATAAAAATCAGAATATTAGGTTCCATAAAAGCACATTTTAGTGACTTTTTATTTTATATCTTAAAATCAGATAACTTTTATTGATTTGCTTATTTTACAGAATATCCCGGCTGTTGATTAATAAAGCTATTCCGAGATTCTATGCTTTAGGTTATTCAAAAATGTCTATTTTAAACGCACAAAAACCATTGAATATTGTTGCTGTATCAGGCGGCTTAAACAATCCTTCCAAAACCGAGGCGTTGGTACAAGCCATTATTGATGAGTTAGGTGAAGCAACGCCAATTCATGTGCACTTTATTAAATTTAGCGAAATCGGCTCTTTACTGGGCGGTGCAATTTACCGTAACCAGTTGCCACAACGTGTACAGGATGACCTGGCCGCAGTTGAAGCGGCAGATGCCCTGATTGTCGGCACACCGGTTTACCGTGCATCATTCACCGGACTTTTCAAACATTTCTTTGACTTCGTAGAACAAACTGCACTGGTCGATGTACCGGTACTGCTTGCTGCATCGGGTGGCAGTGAACGTCATGCCTTGGTGCTGGAACATCAATTGCGTCCATTGTTCAGCTTTTTCCAGGCGCAGACTTTACCAATTGGCGTCTATGCAACCGACCGTGACTTTACCCCTGAATATACCATTCACAGTGAACTGCTGCGTGACCGCATTACACTCGCTGTAGCACGTGCATTACCAATCCTTGAGTGGGCACCTGCCAAAGGTCAACGCGCTGAAGTGGTCAAAGAGAAATCTCAGCAAGCCAACCAGAACCTCGGCATCAACAAACAGATTGAGCAGGAAGAAGTGCTTCCTTCTGCTGCTGTTCCAAGCCTGGACGCTGCCGAAGCGCGCCTGCACAGCAAAAAAGCACCGAAGCCACAAGTGGCTTAAAGCAGCTAAGCAATTACATCCTGAGGGTACACAGAATGTCAGTACAAGATAAAAACATCCTGTTTTCTTATTGGGTACCAAAGGTCAGCGGTGGTTTGTGGCCAAAGCCAATGTGCAGGCCGTAAAATTTTTTGGGAATGCCACCCGTGAAGCAGGTGCTGCAACATTCGAGGGTGAAGGTAACTGGGCTAAATCGACCTTTGAAGATCTGGTGCAGTACAACGATGGTTTTAAAACCAATTTAATTGGTACACCGCAGCAAATTGCGGAACGTATTGTTGAACTGAAAGCAGTCGGTGTGGATCTGATTTTGTCCGGCTTCTTACATTTTATTGAAGAAGTTGAATATTTTGGACAAAAAGTGTTGCCATTGGTTCGTGAACTGGAAGCGCAGCAACTCGCTGTTTTCACCTCTAAGTCTGCTTAATCTCGGTAAGCAAACAGACCGTACACGAACTCAAATCATAATAATCAAATGGCTTCTCCATCTTTCCCTCAAGGCTCGGCTTGGGGGATTTTTTTAATTATGCAGCAGAGCTAGCTTTACTCAAACCGAACGCAATAACCAATCGTCAACCAGAAAAAACAAGAACCGCATGGTGGCTGCTTCAACAAAATTTTAAAGTAAGCCGATAGCGGCAAAAAATAAGCTGGAAATAAAGATGTCTGCTCAATTTTTACTGTCCCTTGCGGGCGCTGCCATTGTATTGGCATTCACCGGATGTGCCTCACCATCCAGGTCTCCCATTACAGACAGTTATGGTCCTCAGCCGCATCTGCCTGAACCCAAATCCAGTCTGTTTCCTACAGTCAATATTGCCCCGGCCAAAGGCTGGCCTGCCGGCACCATGCCCACCCCGGCTCCAGGTTTGAAAGTTCAGGCCTTTGCCAAAGAACTGGAACATCCACGCTGGCTGTATGTGTTGCCGAATGGCGATGTGCTGGTGGCTGAAACCGATGCACCGCCCAAACCGGATGACAGTAAAGGTTTTAGGGGCAAAATCATGAAACTGCTGATGAAGCGTGCCGGGTCATCGCATCCGAGTGCCAACCGCATTCGCCTGCTGCGTGACAGCAATGGCGATGGGGTGGCAGAGCAAAAAACCGTGTTCCTGCAAAATCTGAATTCCCCCTTTGGCATGGCGCTGGTCGGCAATACGCTGTACGTGGCCAATACGGACGCCTTAATGCGCTTTCCTTATCAAAAAAATGCAACTCAAATTACCGCAGGCGGCAGCAAAGTTCTGGATTTACCCGGCGGCCCGCTCAATCATCATTGGACCAAAAACGTCATTGCCAATTCTGCGGGCAGCAAACTCTATATTACCGTGGGTTCAAACAGTAACGTGGCTGAAAATGGCCTGGACCAGGAAGCTGGCCGCGCACTGATTATGGAGTTTGATATTGCCAGCGGCAAAGCACGGCCCTTTGCCACAGGGTTACGCAACCCGAATGGGATGGACTGGCAACCGCAGAGTGGCATGCTCTGGACAGTCGTGAATGAGCGGGATGAAATTGGCAATGACCTGGTTCCCGATTACCTGACCTCAGTCCAGGATGGCACTTTTTATGGCTGGCCCTATAGCTATTATGGGCAACATGTGGACACACGGGTGAAACCTCAAAACCCCGAGCTGGTCGCGCGCGCCATTAAACCCGATTATGCACTCGGTAACCATACGGCTTCCTTAGGCCTGACATTTTATACGGCTCAATTGATGCCGCAGTATCGCAGTGGTGCGCTGATTGGTCAGCATGGCTCATGGAACCGTAAACCGCATAGCGGCTATAAGGTTATTTTTGTGCCCTTTCAAAATGGCCAACCTTCAGGTCAGCCACAAGATGTACTCACTGGCTTTTTAAGCAATAAGGGAGATGCATTTGGACGGCCTGTCGGGGTGGCGGTTGATCGTTCGGGAGCAATATTGGTCGCCGATGATGTCGGCAACATGATTTGGCGCGTATCGCCCATCAGTACCATGATGGATAACCGGCCAATCAATAAAACGATTAGCCCTGCTTCTGCGAGTCAACAGCCTGTGAGTTCACAACCTGATTCAGAAAAAGCAGCCCAGTAGTCATGGCCAAATAAAATGACATAAAAAAAAGCCCGACATCCTGTCGGGCTTTTTCGTATGGGTTAGTTAAGCATGACTCCTGTCTTGCTTCACGGTCCTGGTGTCTGAACGTTTTATTGTTGTTTGATGTTCCGGAACATCCTGTTCCTGCATGAATTCATCATAGGAAAAAAATCTGGCTGTGCCCATCCGCAAAATCCTTAAATTGATGTGCGCCAAAGCTTACAGAGCCGGCCAATTTTTATGCATAAAATATATGGATTCTTTCTGTCCCGAACGGATTTATAACTCACAAAGAACTGTTAAATTGAATTTTTATTGATCAATTTAATTGACAGAACATTACATATCCGGCTAAAAAATACACGAGTTGTTAAAACGTGTGTTTTTTGATCTCTTGGGTTTGGGATTTATGGATTTAAGTTTTTGATAAACAATAATATTTTAAAAATATTGTTATTCACCAATTAAAATGTCTATGCGATAAACCATTTAAAATGTCCTGTTTTTAACTACAAGAGTCAAGAACAGGATTTAAATTCCTTTGTTCAATGATGGCTTTCTGAGCTTTACGACTCGGCATACTTTTCTTGAGACGGGAACGTTTATTCTGTTTCTCCAATTCCTCATGTTGCTGCTGGATATGGGCCAGAACCGAGCCTAATCGTTTATTCTCAACCACTGCATTTTGCTGTAGTCCAGCCAGTTTATTGAAGACGCTATAGTTGATCTTCCGTCCTTCATGCATGAGGGCCACAGTGATCAGCATCTCGATTCATATCCAGTCCATGATGTTGATGCGCATCATAGACCAGACATTTTTATTGGTGAGAATACAGACACTTTAAATGGTTTCTAACAAATCTGTTTCGTATAACGACCATTATGTTAAATAGAGGAGCATACTTAAGTACTTGTATATTATGTTTGTGATTGATCATTACTTAGAATAGGAATACATGCGAAACATTAGAAATTGGGTTACAGAGGAAATAAAGTATCCCTTATCCCAAATATATCTATTTTTTTACAAGAATATCTTTATTTTTATAATCCCAACAATTATTTTTTGGTCGCTAATATTGTTTCTGAATCCCTATCTTATAACTCCTATATCTAAGCTGCCAATTTATCTAGAAAGCCCTACTTTTGATATAAAACAGGGGAGAATGACATCTCTAATTTTGGTTGAAGATAAGAAAAAATACATAGCTAATTGTGCATATTTGGAAAGTAAAAATGAGAGTTTTTGTGAGATCAACCAATTGAAAAATATAATAAAAATAGAAGGCGAAATAATTGATACTAACTCAGTTTCAAAATCTAATATTTTGATAAAAAAAATTATTTTTCAGAGTACCACTTCAGATGATAATTTTGTATTTATTACTGATCCGAATGTAAGTAAGCGCTGGGAGAAATCGTTAGTATTTCCGATTTATGTAATACGTTTTTTATTAATCCTATCTATTCTCTTTATTTCATTTTTTGTATTAAAAAGACGTTTAAATCGTCAGATCGATGGCTATTCACTCTAAAGATATACTTGATGGCTATAGGTTTTTTATTTAAAGAAAGAACCAACAAACATAACTAAGACACCAGGTAACATTCCTAAGAAGCTTGCTGCCTTTGCATCCATATGATTATTTACTTTTTCACGAAATACATGAGGACCAATAAACGTCCCTACAATACTGATGATTAGTCCAATAAATATTAAAAAATCTCCCACTGCCTTTCCTTCCTTTTTTATTTCGTATAACAGCCATTATGTTAGATATAGCTAAACTGATTTTGCATGTTACGAAGAATATCTTTAATAAATTTAATTATATCAATATTTTATAATTATAATATTGTATCATAAAAAGTAATTTAGCTATAGAGGTCATTTGGAAAAGCTATCTAATAATTAAAATGAAGAACATTCCTGTAAAAATGGTTCCAATTATGAAATATATCAAAGGCACAAAATATCTTTGATACCAATGTGGGCTTTTCCCTTCACTGTCTATAAGACATCTTTTATTCCAAGTTGGTATGAGAAATATTAAAGCACAAGATATGAAAACAACTATTTTATTAAAACTAGATAAATCATTAATATAGTTTAAACCACTGTGTCTTTGAGCGAGCAGAAAGAACATAATTATTGGATAGAGTAAGAACCCTAGTAAGAGCCCCAACCACGTTAATGCATTATTAATCACAAAAAAACTCACTAAATTTTAGTTTTTCTAAAATTAACATAATACACCTTATATGAAATTAAAATTTATTTTATAAAAATCAATTATTTAAATACAACTAAAAGCCTAATCTTCACAAATTAGGCTTTTTTAAGTGATTTTTCACGTTCCACGCCCTTAATTCATTTTTTAAACCGAGAAGCAAAAAAGACTTCTATTTCGTAAAATGGCATTTTCTTATTTCATTACGAATAAAAACTCGGATCAGGAACTTTAGCCGTTAACACCCACTCCCCAATTTCCTGATATTTATAATCCACCGGGTCATGCAAAGTTTGGGTACGCACATTGCGCCAGAAACGGTCCAGGTTTAATTGGGCTGTGGTGGCACGTGCACCCATCACCTGAAAAATATTCTGTGTGATATACAGCGAGGTATTGGTCGCAGCAATTTTGGCAGTCGCAATGGCAATGGACACCTCACCACGCTGTTCAGCTGTTAAGCCTGCACCAATATCCCAAGCCTTCTGTAGTGTCTCTACCGCTTTAGCTGCCAGTAAACGCACGCCTTCCAGCTGCATATAAAATTCGGCAAAGTGCTTTTGCGTAAACGGATCATTCACGGCATTTTCCACCAAAGATTTGGACCAGGCTTTCTGCTTTTGTACGGTGTGCTTGGCGGTTTCAAAAGCGCCTTCTGCCACGCCTAAAAACAGATGCACAAAAATCAGTTGCGCAATCAGCGGACGTAAACTCGAATATGGCGTACTCAGTGGTCCCGGATTGAGCAATAACTCATCTTTTTGAATTTTAACCTGTTCGAAATGACTGGTACCGCTGTCGCTCTGGCGTTGTCCCATATTGTTCCAGTCCCCTAAAAAGCTCACCCCTTCTCGGGCTGTCGGAATCACGCCTATCAGCAATTTGCCTTCATCGTTATAGCCTGAGCAGAGCAAGATGTCGGAATCGATCGAACCTGAACAGAAGCTTTTGTCACCCTGAAACAGGTATTCATTTTCAGACACTTTGACTGCGGTGGTTCGTCGGTCTAAGGGGTTTAAGGTATTGCCCCAAAACAGGTTCTCTTTTGCAGTTTGCTCAAACCATTTTCCATACTGTTCAGGCTGGGAAAACAGTTGCACCGTCGCAATCAGCAAATGATGAAAACCATACACATGCGCCAGAGAACTGTCGACCTGGGCAATGGTTCGAATGGTCTGAAATACCGTTTTCCAGTCCGCGCCCTGACCGCCATATTGGGTTGGAATGGCAAGCCCCAGCAAGCCACTTTGACGGATTAAATCACGCTCCTGTTTTGGGTTACCGCCCTGCTTGTCGCGTTCTGCAGCAGTGGTGGCAAACTGTTCCGCCAGTTGCCCGGCAATGTATAATGGATTTGACGTTAAAAGCGGGGATGAAGCATTCATAATATGATCTGATTATTGCTGTATTTTTAGCTTAGCAGATGATGTTTTCATGTTTTATCTGAATGCCTGCAGTGCTTATGCATAAAATAAAAATACCGCCTGAACATGCAGACGATATTTTAATCAATCACTTATTTGTCAGGATAGACCGTCGCGATCAGATTATCCACCACCTGTGGATCGGCCAGGGTTGAAGTATCTCCCAAAGTGTCCAGTTCATTGGCGGCAATTTTTCTTAATATACGGCGCATGATTTTACCGGAACGGGTTTTCGGTAAAGCCGGTGCCCAATGCAAGGCGTCCGGTGTAGCCACAGGGCCCAACACCTTACGCACCCAGTTAATCAGTTCATTACGTAGTTCTTCGGATTCCTCAAAATTTGCCTGTAAGGTCACGAATGCACAGATGCCTTGTCCCTTAATATCATGCGGCATACCAACCACGGCCGCTTCAGCCACATGCTCATGCGCTACCAGAGCACTTTCCACTTCTGCCGTACCTAAACGATGTCCGGAAACATTCAGCACGTCATCGACACGTCCGGTAATCCAGTAATAGCCATCCTTGTCACGGCGAGCACCATCTCCGGTAAAATAGCTTCCCGGATAAGTCGAGAAATAGGCTTCAATAAAACGCTCAGGATCACCCCAGATGGTACGCATCTGACCCGGCCAGGAATCCTTGATGATCAGGTTGCCTTCGGCTTCCCCTTCAAGCTCCTTACCTTCAGCATCGACAATTGCCGGTTGTATGCCAAACAATGGTCGGGTTGCAGAACCCGGTTTTAAATCGGTTGCACCCGGCAAAGGTGAAATCAGGATTCCTCCTGTCTCGGTTTGCCACCAGGTATCGACAATTGGACAGCGGCTTTCACCGACCACGGTGTAATACCAGTTCCAGGCTTCCGGGTTAATCGGCTCACCCACCGAACCGATCAGGCGCAAACTGCTGCGGTCACTTTCCCGGACGAAGGCATCGCCTTCGCGCATCATGGCACGAATGGCTGTGGGTGCCGTATAGAGAATGGAAACATTGTGCTTGTCGACAATATGACCGGTACGCGCCCAGGTTGGATATTGTGGCACGCCTTCAAACATCACCGTGGTGGTGCCATTGGAAAGCGGGCCATAAATCACATAGGAATGCCCGGTAATCCAGCCCACATCTGCGGTACACCAGAACACATCATCCTGCTTGATATCGAACACTTCGCGGAAAGTGGAATTCACATAGGTCAGATAGCCACCGGTCGTATGCAACACCCCTTTCGGCTTGCCGGTCGAACCCGAGGTATACAGAATGAATAACGGATCTTCGGCATTCATCGGTTCAGGCGGACAGATTTCATTCACCGACATGATTTCCATGTGATACCACAAATCACGCCCGGGCTGCATTTCAATCGGGTTGCCGGTACGGTGTACCACAATCACATGTTCAACCGATTCAGTTCCGGCAATTTTCAAGGCTTCATCCACATTGGCCTTAAGCAGAATCGGCTTGCCGCCGCGCATGCCGGAATCGGCAGTAATGACCATTTTGGCCTGGCTGTCTTCAATCCGGCTGGCCAGTGAATCGGGAGAAAAACCGCCAAACACCACACAATGCACCGCGCCAATCCGGGCGCAGGCCAGCATCGCAATTGCGGCTTCCGAAACCATCGGCATATACAGCACCACCCGGTCGCCTTTTTTAATCCCGTTCTTTTTCAGCACATTGGCAAAGCGGCAGGTTTCATCATAAAGTTCGTTAAAGGAAATAATCTTGTGACGGGACGGGTGATCGCCTTCCCAGATAATGGCCGGTTTATACGGATGTTCCTTGAGATGACGGTCCAGACAGTTGGCACTGAGGTTCAGCTGCCCATCAGCGAACCATTCAATCTTGAAATTGTCCTTGTCGAAACTGGTATTTTTGACCTGGGTAAAAGGTTTGATCCAGTCCAGCTTGTTGGCCTGTTCAGCCCAATATTCATCAGGCTGCGTGATGGATTTCTGATAACGCTCGAAATATTCAGACGCATTGGTGCGAGCGGTTTTTTTAAATTCTTCTGGTACAGGATAGATCTCATTCATTGTTTACTTCCTTGATCTTATTCATCTCATCACGAGATGCTATGCCGCGTTGTTATTGCTTTATTTATTGACTGCATATCTACAGTATGACGATTATTTTTCAACCGCTTCAATCATGCTTTGGTCGTAGTTTATTTATACAATTTAAAACACATACCCCTTATCGTATTCAACAAAAAATATGGTTTTATTCGTATCTGATCTGTTTATTTAATCTTATAATTTAAGCAGAAGATAGTGTTCTAACTTTGCAGAATTCATCATTTTCTTATTTTTATTTTAACCGGAAAAAGCGTATGAAACCGCAAGATGCTTCCCCATTTTTTTCCCGATCCCAACCGGCCAAGGCAGATAATCCGCTTTCTCCAGAAGGTCGTTTCGGTCGTCTGAGTTCAATTGGCTGGTATGGGTTTGTGCATCTGATTGCTTTTTTTGCCACCCTTGCCTTCAGTCTGGCACTGGGCATTTTTAATATGCATACCTTGTCCATGGACAATCAGTTCGTCAATACCCTGACAGGAATCGCCGGACTGGGTTTTGTGGTCATTCTGGTGATTTATCTGTATTTTCTGATCGTGATTACGGTACGCCGCCTGCATGACCTGAACCGTAGCGGCTGGCTGATCCTGCTGTTTTTGCTGCCACTGGTGAATATTTTTATGGGGCTATATTTGCTGTTGGGTGCTGGGACCAAAGGCATCAACACCTATGGATTGCCGCGTGAAACGCCGGTCTGGGAAAAAATATTGGCCTGGTTGATGATTATCATCACGGTACTGAGTTTCCTGGCTTCAGGCAGCATGGTGTCTTATATGTTTGGTACCGGCGAGCTGGAAGTACCGCCACAAGTCATTCAAAAAGGCACCCAGTATTTCTAAAGCCGACTGACAATTTTTGACAAAACGGCAGTGAATACGATGTATGGTTGGTTAAATTTTTGTTCAGTTTCAGGCAAAATAGCGCCCACTGATCATCATCCGGAACACTTGTGGCTGAAAAACAAAACGCCTTGAATGAAGTAACTCAAGACACGTCTCAACTTTTGCAAGAAGCAACAGAAAAGACAGCGCAAACTGTCATTGAACATACGGCAAAATACAATGATGCCTATTCCACCATCGACAAATTTGTCGATGCCTTTTGGGAACGCCTGCCTTATTTGTGTATCGCGTTGGTGGTGTTTACCATTTTCTATTTGCTGTCAAAACTGTTTAAGTTCTTTGTCCGTAAAGCGCTTGCGGACCGTAGTTATACCAAGCAGAACCTGGTCCTGGTGCTAAACCGTGTCGGCAGTTCTGCCATCATCTTCATTGGCTTTTTAATTGCCATGGTTATTGCCATTCCAGGTTTTACCCCGGGTCAGCTGATGAGCGCCTTGGGGATCGGTTCGGTGGCCATCGGTTTCGCATTCAAGGACATTTTCCAGAACCTGCTCTCTGGCATCTTAATCCTGCTGGGCGAACCATTCAAAATTGGCGATGACATTATTGTTTCGGGCATGGAAGGAACGGTTGAGGATATCCAGATTCGCGCGACTTACTTACGTTCCCCCGATGGTCGCCGTATCGTGATTCCCAATGCGACGGTGTATACCAGTGCAGTAACTGTCAACACGGCCTATCAACGCCGCCGTTGTGAATTTGTGGTCGGAATTGGCTATGAAGATGATGTACAAAAAGCCAAGAGCATTATCTTAAGCATTCTAGATAAAGACCCGACCATTTTGAGCCAGCCTGGATTTGCAGTGAACGTCAATGCGCTTGCCGACTTCTCGATTAACCTGAATGTACGTTGGTGGGTCGATACCACAGAAACCACCACTGCAGGTTCAATCAGCGAAGTTCAGGAACGCGTGATTAAAGCTTTTGCTGAACACGAGATTTCAATTCCCTATCCGGTCCAGGAAGTCAAAATCTATCGTGGCAATGACACGACAGAAGTCGCTGAATCAGCACGTGCTAAATAAACGGCCCAATACGTAGGGAATTACCGTTTCGGTCCGAATAATACGGTTGCCTAGGCTTAACGCCTGGCAGCCGTTTTTTATAAGTAAATCAATTTCATAAGGGATAAAACCGCCCTCTGGGCCAATCACGATTGTGCAGGGATGATCAATCGCAAAAGGCATGGGTTGCTCCACATAAGGATGGGCCACATAGGCAGGACGTTCTGCGGTGATTAAACCGGGCAGCACATCTTCAACAAAAGGCTTAAAGCGTTTATGGATTTCAATTTGCGGTGCAACCGTATCCCCTGCCTGTTCCAGACCCAAGGTTACATAATGATCCAGCTGCTGTAGAAATGGGGTTTGCCAATAACTTTTATCGACGCGGTAGCTATGCAGCAAAATTATTTTTTCTACCCCTAAAGTCACGCTATCCATAATCAGGCGGCGCAGCACTTTTGGACGTGGCATGGCGACAATTAAAGTCACGGGAAGTTTAGTCGGTACACTTTCTTCTTTGATCGGTTTTAATTTTATGGCCTGTTCCGTTACTTCCACAATTTCGGTCAGGTAACGATTTCCCTCACGAATACCCACTTTGAGCGTGTCACCTACGCTAATCTCCAGATGTTGCTGTAGATGCTCTAACTGACGTTTGCTGCTAATGGACCAATATTCAGATTCAGTTTGCCGTGGGTCAAGGAGGACAATATTCATAATCTTCTGCTAAAGAATCATTCAACATATTAGGATACGCGGAAGGCGACAGGGATGTCGCCCGCTGATCTGTACAGCATGGATGCTGTATCAGATCAGCAAAGGATTTTTGCTACTTTTGATCCCTCAAAAGTAGAGATTGCCTACGAATCAACATTTAAACTTTTCTGTCAAAATGAGGCCGTATGGTGCATTTGAAATATTTAAATATACTGATCAATCACCGCAATATGCTTTGCTAAAGACCCTGCATTTTTAAGCATGATCTGCTGCGCCGCAATGTTTAATCTGGCAGCTTTATCTTGATCGGTCAAAAGTTCAATTAATACCTTTGCTGTCTGTTCGGCATCGTCCATGACTTGCACGCCGCCTACCGCGACAAATTCATCCACAATGGTCTGGAAGTTAAAATAATTTTTACCCAAAACTGTCGGCACATTTAAGGCAATCGGCTCCAGAATATTATGCCCGCCGCCTGGTTCATTCAGCGAACCACCCACAAAGCAGGCCTGGCTTAAAGCGTACCACAGCCACATTTCCCCCATCGAATCGGCCAAATAGACTTGCGTATCAGTTTCTATTTTTTGTCCTAGACTACGACGCTGTGTTGAGAGATTTAAACTTTGTGTGGCTTGAAAAACCTCATCAAAGCGTTCCGGATGACGTGGCACCACAATGACCAGCAGTTCTGGATGTTTTTTCAGATAAGGCTTTAGAGCCGTTAACAGTTTCTGTTCTTCAGGGGCATGCGTGCTGGCAAGGGTGATGATTTTACGTGCCGATAAATGCCAGTCCTGCTGCAATTGCTGCGCCTGTTGAATAAAGCTTTGTGGCGCATGAATATCAAATTTAATGCTGCCGAGTACCTGACTTTTATCCTCTGGCATGCCTAAATTGCGGTAGCGGTCTAAAGTGGCCTGGTCCTGAGCCAGCAAGCGTTCCAGACCCATCAGCATACCTTGGGTCAGCCCTTGAACCTTTGCATAGCCTTTGGCCGATTTTTCCGAAAGCCGGGCATTAATCAGTAAACATGGCACTTTAAATTGCTGTGCCTGGTCGATTAAATTCGGCCAGATTTCAGTTTCGACCAAAGCCAGGACTTTTGGCTGATATTTTTGATAAAACGTCTGGACTAATTTTTTCTGATCGGCAGGTAAATACACCGCCTGAAACAAATGTTCATAAGGTGCTTTTAAAAAAAGGGATTTGGCCCGAGCCTGCCCCGTCTTGGTGGTATTGGTGACCAGTACCGGATGGCCCAGTTTGAGGTAATGTTCAATTAAAGGCTGTGCCGCATTGGTTTCTCCCACCGACACCACATGAAACCAGAGCGCATGCAGGTTTTTCGGCTGTTGAAATGGACCAAAGCGCTCAAGACACTCTTGTTGCAATTGCTCCGTATTCAGCGCACGTTTTTTAATCTGCCATTTATACAATGGCTTAATTAGAGTAAGTGCTGCGTTGTACCAAAAAGGAGTAGCCAAACAAGTTGCCTCAAATCATGTTCAATCGGCAAAATATAACAGAGCAGCCTTCACATGTTAATGAATTCTGCTCTGTGACATCATTTATTCTGTTTTATGGAAGTAGCTGCTTAACTTTCAGCAAGCTGTTTATTCAGGAATGGATAGTCAATATAGCCCTCTGCCACATCGGTTCCAATCATGTTTTCCAGTTTCAATTCATTGAGCGGCTCATCTTCCAGCAAACGCTCAAACAGGTCAGGATTGGCAATATAAGCCTTACCGAAAGACACCGCTTCGGCTATGCCCGATGCCAGCAGCTCAAGCGCATCTTCACGGCTTAAACGCATATTGGCAATATACGGCACACCGTTGGAACGTGCCTTCATTTCCAGACTGATGCTGTCATCGGCCAGATATTCACGGGTAAAGAAGAAGGCGATTTGACGTTTACCCAATTCTTGCATGACATAACCAAAGGTTTCTTTAGGGTTGGCATCACCCATATCATGCTCATCGCCACGCGGTGCCAGATGTATACCGACACGGCCTGCACCCCACACTTCAATCAGTGCATCGACCACTTCCAATAGGAAACGGGCACGGTTTTCAACTGAACCGCCGTATTCATCTTCACGCAGGTTGGTTTTGCTTTGCAGGAACTGGTCAATTAAATAACCGTTGGCTGCATGCAGTTCTACCCCATCAAAACCGGCTGCTTTGGCTTTAATTGCCGCCTGTTTATATTGTTCGGTAATGGCGTGAATTTCCGAAATTTCCAGTGGACGTGGCACCACATATTCACGTTTTGGACGCAGCAGGCTGACATAGCCAGCCTGTTGTACAGCACTGGCTGAAACCGGTGTTGCACCCTTTAACAGGTCAGGATGGGAGACACGTCCCACATGCCACAACTGCGCTACAATCAAACCGTCTTTGTCATGCACCGCATCGGTGACAAGTTTCCAGCCTTCCACCTGCTCATCGGTAAACAGACCCGGAGTTTTTTCATAACCGTTGGCTTCTTCTGAAATCACTGTCGCTTCAGAGATGATTAAACCTGCACTGGCACGCTGTGCATAGTATTCCGCCATCATCGCTGTCGGAACACGGTCTGCGGTAGCACGGCTACGTGTCAATGGTGCCATTACCACACGGTTTTTAAGTTTGAGTTCACCAAATTGAATGGGGGTGGAAAAATCTGTCATCAAGCCATCCTCTTACAGCTGGCCTGGACTGATGGAAGTCTAGAGCGCATGCTGTAAATGTTGTAAAAATTCCTGAATCAGTGCTTCATTACGAGAAAAATAAGACCATTGCCCATATTTGGTCACCTGAATCAGTCCTGCCTGCTGCAACACCGATAAATGATTGGACATGGTCGATTGGGAAATATCCGCGATTTTTTCGATATGCCCTGCACATACGCCACGACTAAAATCATCTCCACATTCTTCTGTGGAAATGAAACGCTTAGGTTCTTTTAAACATTGCAGAATCTGGCGTCGAATCGGGTTGGCTAAGGCTTTATAAATCGCTTCTGTGTCCATCTCATTTCACTCATGTTCATGATCAGCACCTTCGCAAAAATCATTATATCGAATTTACACGATATTAATATCGAAAATTTTCGATATTATGAGTCATTTTGTAAATTGCTGTCATTTTATCCAAATCCAGATCATTCTAGCATTGACTGGTCAGGGGCATTCATCCTGCCGATCGACAAATGCTAAAGCTAAAAAAGCAGAGGACCCACCTCTGCTTTTTCATGCAATAAACTTATAGACCCTGTTTCAAGCTGGCTTCAATAAATTTATCCAGATCACCATCCAATACCGCACCTGTGTTGGAATTTTCCACACCGGTACGCAAGTCTTTAATACGTGAGTCATCCAGTACATATGAACGAATCTGGCTACCCCAGCCAATATCCGACTTCGAGTCTTCAAGGGCCTGAGCCGCTTCATTACGCTTGCTCATCTCTAACTCATAGAGTTTGGCACGTAACTGTTTCCAGGCATGGTCACGGTTGGCATGTTGTGAACGCTGGTTCTGGCACGCCACCACAATACCGGTTGGTGCATGGGTTAAACGCACCGCAGAGTCGGTTTTGTTAATGTGCTGACCACCGGCACCCGATGCACGATAGGTATCGGTACGCACGTCTGCCGGATTAATCTCGATCTCGATATTGTCGTCAATCTCAGGGGATACAAACACCGCAGAGAATGAGGTATGACGACGGTTACCCGAGTCAAATGGCGATTTACGCACTAAACGGTGTACACCGGATTCGGTACGCAGCCAGCCATAGGCATACTCGCCTTCTACGCGAATGGTCGCCGACTTAATTCCGGCCACATCACCGTCAGACTCTTCCATCACTTCAGCTTTAAAGCCATGACGTTCAATCCAGCGCAAGTACATACGAAGCAGCATTGAAGCCCAGTCCTGTGCTTCCGTCCCCCCCGAACCGGCCTGAATTTCCACATAACATGGATTCGGGTCCATCGGGTTACTGAACATACGGCGGAACTCAAGTTTTGCCAGTTCTGCTTCTGCAACATCAAGTTCAGCCTGTACATCCTCAAGCATGGCTTCTTCGTCTGCTTCTACAGCAAGATCAAGCATGGCTTGGGCATCTTCAAGCTGAGTGGCTAAGCCATCCAGTACATTCAGTACGTTCTCAAGCTCGCCTTTTTCTTTGGCCATGGCTTGAGCACGGCTTTGGTCATTCCAGATCGCCGGATCTTCCAGTTCACGCAGAACCTCTTCTAAACGCTCTTTTTTCAGATCGTAGTCAAAGATACCCCCGTAATGTCAGACCACGGTCGTTTAAGTCTTTTAATTGGTTTAGATAAGGATTAATTTCCACGTGAATTACTCTCAATCAGAATATTAGGCTTAAATAGCCGTCAATTATAGCACAGAGCATAGAGGGAGTTTTAAAGCACTTTAATTCAATAACAATTGAGCAAATAGTGAATAAAAAACAGCTCATCCAAAACCCTTATTTGAGAGAGCATTTTTAAGATTCAAATCATTTTTATGTTACAAAATACTTGGTTTTTTATTTAAAAACCGTATAAATCCATAAAAACTCCACAATTTTAATAAAATAAAACATTTAAATATTTTTATAATTTTCAAATATTTATTTAATATTAATTACACAACATTACCTTAGAAACATTTCTGTAACTTTCAATGGATTGACCTGTTTTTGTTTTGGTCTAGACTAAAAGTTGTAACAAAAAATGTATTATTTTTAACCGAAATTTGAGGGGTAGTATCCATGAAAAAATTAGCCATTGCTTCAGCACTTCTTTCTGCTCTAGCAGTCACAGGTACAGCCAATGCCTACCAGGCCGAAGTCGGTGCAGCAGCATCTTATATTGATCCAGATAACGGCAGTTCAGGTAGTGCTTTCGGTGTAGATGGTACTTATTACTTTAACCCCGTTCAAACTCGTAATGCGCCACTTGCAGAAGCGGCATTCCTTGACCGTGCCAGCAACGTCAATGCGCACGCAACATTTGCTGACCGTGGTGATGTAGATGACAACACGTATGGTGTCGGTGCTGAATTCTACGTTCCAAACTCAGATTTCTATCTGGGTGGTGATGTAAGCCGTAACAACACTGAATACCGTGATGTATTGGGTCAAAAATATGACTTCGATACCACTTATTATTCTGCCGAAGTCGGCTACCTTCCAGCACCAGGCCTGTTAATTGCTGCTGGTGTAAAAGGTTATGACAATGACAATGATGACGGTGTAGATCCAACTCTTCGTGCCAAATACGTGACTCAGCTTAGTAATGGTAAAGACATCAACCTTGAAGCAGGTGCATCATTTGGTGATCTAGACGAGTTCAATCTTGCAGCAGATTACTTCATTGACAAATCATTAAGTGTTGGTGCGGATTACTACAACAACGACTTAACTGATCAAAATGAATTTGGCGTTAATGCGCGTAAATTCTTTAACCAACAAGTCAGCCTTGAAGGTCGAGTTGGTTTCGGTGAAGTCGGTAACAACGACTACAACTCATTTGGTGTAGCTGCTAAATACCGCTTCTAAGCACGCCTTAATCCCTTTTCATCAAATGGCTCATCTTCGGATGGGCCATTTTTTTGGCCTTAAATAAAGGATTTAAATAGAAAATGCAGATTGACTGTGCGATTATTTAACATACAATTTGTTACAACTATAAAATAAAACGATATTAAATAGCTTTAATCACCAGGGGAAAACTCTAAATGCTTAAAAAAATTGCTCTCGCTACAGCGTTACTTGCCAGTTTGGGAACTGCTCATGCTTATCAGGCTGAACTGGGAGGCACAATTGCAATTATAGATCCAGATAATGGGGATACGTCTACCGGTTTTGGCGTGGATGGGACTTACTACTTTGATTCAGTGCACCTTAAAAATGATCCCTACAATGAAGCTGCATTCTTAAACCGTGCCAGTAATCTGAATGCCAGCCTTTCTTATGTAGATTATGACGGCTATGAAAATACGACCTTGAATGCCGGTATTGAATACTTTGTACCAAATTCCGATTTCTATATCAGCGGAAATCTGGGTCAGATGAGTGAAGAAACTGAAGGCTTTGAGGATTTTGATACCACGCTTTATTCAGCAGAATTAGGCTATTTACCGGTACCAGGCTTATTGCTTGCCGTTGGCCTTGCCGGCTATGACAATGATATGGATGATGGTATTGACCCCACTGTACGTGCCAAATATGTGACTCGGGTCGGTCAGTACGATATGAATTTTGAAGCAGGCGCAAATTTTGGCGATCTTGATGCCTATACTTTAGGCACCGACGTGTATCTGGATAATACCTTCAGCCTAGGTCTCGGTTTTGCGGACAGCGATGTAAAAGATAGCAACGTATTTAGCATTCGCACAAAAAAATTCCTGAATCAACAAGTTAGCCTAGAAGGTTCTATTCACTTTGCCGATGCTGGCAATGTCTTTGCGGTCCGTGGTGCATATCGCTTCTGATTTTTAAAGTGATCAACAAAAACCGCTCAACCGAGCGGTTTTTTTTACTGTTCCAGATGAATCACGCGCAGCTGTAAACTGACATTGCCATTAAATTCATTTTTATCAATTTCATAGACCAACCGTACATGGTCTTGCATGGCATCAAATTCAAACTTGTTTCGCGCATTAAAGGCGATGGCTTCTACAATCTGACCATTTTGCAAAGCCAGACGCAGCTTCAAATGCATTTCTTTCAGCCAGCGATAATCCAGAACCTTGAATACTCCCTCAAAAATCGGTGATGGGAATTTTTGTCCCCAAGGGGTTAAATTTTGCAGAAAATCGACGGTTTCAATGTGAAAATTTTCTGTCGGTAATTCACCATCGGTCCATAAAGTGGCATGAAACAGGGACTCATCCATATTTGAGATTAAAGCTTCAAAGGCCTGCTTAAATTCATCAAAATGCTGTTTCTGAATGGTCAAACCGGCAGCGGCGGCATGTCCGCCAAAATGGCTGACCAAATGGGGATGCTGTTCGGCAATCATTTCAATTGCATCACGTATATGCACACCATCTATAGAGCGGGCGGAGCCTTTAATATGTATGCCATCTTCATCTGCGGCAAAAACAATACTGGGGCGATGAAACTGTTCTTTTAAGCGGCCAGCCACAATCCCAATCACGCCCTGATGCCAATGCGGCTCAAACAGAATGAGCGCAGCTGGTAAATGTTCTTGATCCAGTTCCAGCTGAGTGAGTTCAGACAAAGCTTCCTGCTTCATCTGGGTCTCGACCTGACGGCGCTCGGTGTTTAACTGATTTAACTGTTGTGCCAAGGGATAAGCAGTTTGCAGATCGGCAGCCAGCAGACATTCAATACCAATATCCATGGTTTCCATGCGTCCGGCTGCATTGATACGCGGACCTAATACAAAACCCAGATCTTGCGCCTTTAAGGAGGCTGGGTCACGTCCGGCAATATCCAGCAAGGCACTAATCCCTGCACGGCACTGATTTTGCCGTATGCGCTTGACCCCGGCATCGACCAGAATCCGGTTGTTATAATCCAGGCTGGCCACATCGGCATAGGTGCCTAAAGCCACCAGATCCAGATATTGAGCCACTTTTGAGGTCGATTTGCCTAATTGGCCGCGATAGCTGGACAAATTGGCGAGCAGGTAAAATGCCACACCCACCCCCGCCAAAGCCTTGCTGGGAAATTCACAGCCTAACTGGTTCGGATTGACCACGGCTTCGGCTTTAGGCGTTTCTTTAGTGGTCAGGTGGTGATCGGTAATAATCACCTGCATGCCATGTGCCTGCGCCTGTTCCACCCCGGCATGACTGGAAATGCCATTATCTACCGTAATCAGCACATCTGGCTGGAAAGTGCTAAAAGCCAAATCGGCAATGGCCGGTGTTAAACCATAGCCATATTTAAAACGGTCCGGCACCAGATACGCGACATTCGCGCCCATATCCCGCAAGGCTAAAATCATCAATGCAGTGCTGGTGGCGCCATCAGCATCATAATCGCCTACAACCACGATTTTCTTTTGCTGTTCAATGGCTAAGTCAATCAGCTGAATCGCTTGCTGCAAACCCTTCATGCTTGGCGCTAAAAGATGCTTCAATTTCAGTTCAAGTTCTTGTTCCGATTGCACACCACGGCGCGCTAAAATTTGCGCAATAAACGGCGACACGCCCTGAAAGTTTTCAGGGCGTGTAATAAACGGTCTTTGCTGAATCAGTGTTTTTGGCATTAAGGCATGAGTCGTTGTAATTTCCACTTACCGTCGATTCTTTCATAACACAAGCGGTCATGTAAACGGTTTGGACGACCTTGCCAAAATTCATAATAATCCGGTTGCAGGCGATAGCCGCCCCAGAATTCAGGTTTCGCCAATTCCGCTTTTTCCGCCACCTGGTCTTGCAAAGCCTGAAAACGGGTTTGCAGTTCCTCACGACTGGCAATCACACCGCTTTGCGGCGTACTGATATGCGCTGCAATCTGGCTGTCGCGCGGGCGTTTATGATAATAATCGGTTGATTCCTCTAACGAGATTTTTTCAACGCGGCCACCGACACGAATCTGGCGTTCTTGCTCAGGCCAATAGAACAGCAGTTCGGCATAGGGATTGTCTGCCAGATCCAGGCCTTTTTGACTGTCGTAATTGGTATAAAAATCATAGCCTGCTTCAGTCGCGCCCCTTAATAATAGGGTACGCACATGCGGACGGCCTTGTGCACTCGCAGTTGCCAGCGACATGGCATAGGGTTCATGCAGTTTTGCTTCTAAGGCATGGTTAAACCAGTTCAAGAATTGCTCATGCGGGTTTTCAACCACCTGAGTTTCATGCAATTCCCCTTTTTGGTAACTCAAGCGCAGTTCGCTTAAGTCCTTAATCAGATCATTCATATTGTCCCCTTAAGCTGCGTTAGAACGTACACTGTCTGCAAGGTGATTGGCCAAATCGGTGACTTCCTGAAGATTGTCACCTTCTACCATCACGCGAATCACAGGTTCTGTTCCCGATTTACGAATCAGTAAACGGCCCCGACCTTTCAGTTGTGCTGCAGCCTGATCAAATTCAGCCACCAATGCAGGTACAGCATACGGATCAAACATTTCTGCCAGACGGACATTGACCAATACATTCGGCAATAAGGTAAAACCTTCAACCAGTTCATGCAGGGCTTTTTGCTGCTCGACCATCACGGTTAATACCTGCAATGCGGCAATAATGGCATCACCTGTCGTACTCTTGTCTAAAGTCAGAATATGCCCTGATGGTTCACCACCAATCACCCAGCCTTTTTCGTCCAGGGCTTGCAGAACATAACGGTCACCCACGCTGGCACGGACAAATGGAACCTGGGCTTTTTCCAGGGCCAATTCAAGTGCCATATTGCTCATGACCGTACCGACAATGCCCGCCGGCTTGTGCTTGCCCTGAGTGGCCAAAATGTACAGGATATGGTCACCAGTAATTTGCTGACCGTTTTTATCCACCATAATCACGCGGTCTGCATCGCCATCAAAGGCAATCCCCACATCCGCCTGATGTTCAAGCACGGCCTTTTGCAGGTTTTCCGGATGGGTTGAACCACAGTCCTGATTGATGTTTAAGCCATCCGGTTCGTTATAAAGCGCTACAACTTTGGCACCCAGTTCCTTAAACACCGAGGGTCCCACGTTATAGGCAGCGCCATTGGCACAGTCCACCACAATTTTCAGGTTACTCAGGTCAAAATGGTAGGGGAAAGTCGATTTACAGAATTCAATGTAACGGCCATTGGCATCTTTCACCCGCACACTTTTACCCAGGTTTGCGGTATCTTCAATTTTGAGTTCGTTTTCGAGCTCTTTATTGATCGCATCCTGTAATTCATCGGGCAGTTTCTTGCCTTCGCTAGAGAAGAACTTGATGCCATTATCAAAATAAGGGTTGTGCGAAGCCGAGATCACAATGCCCAAGCTGGCGTGTAAAGCACGGGTTAAATGGGCAATGGCAGGTGTCGGTAAAGGGCCAAGCAAATGCACATATACACCCGCCGCATTTAAGCCCGCCTGTAATGCAGATTCTAAAATATAGCCCGATAAACGCGTATCTTTACCCAACACAACAATCGGTTTTTTCTTATTACTGAATTGTTTTAAAACCTTACCTGCAGCAAAACCCAATTTCAGGGCAAATTCAGGTGTAATCGGAAGTTCCCCAAACTTTCCACGAATTCCATCTGTTCCAAAATAACTCATTTTTTGCTCACTTCTTATACATGTAGATGGGATTGATCATCCAATTTTAGTCCTAATTACTTTACACCAAAATCAAAAAAGCCGTCATATAAATGACGGCTTTTCCTGACTTTGATTACTAAAAATTAACCAACACGGTAGTTCGGTGCTTCTTTGGTAATGGTCACGTCATGCACGTGCGATTCAGACATACCTGCTGCGGTAATTTTCACAAACTTGGCATTTTGACGAAGATCGTTCACAGTCGCAGAACCGGTATAACCCATAGAAGAACGCAGACCGCCCATCATTTGATGAACGATATTGCCCATAGGGCCTTTGTAAGGTACGCGGCCTTCAATACCTTCCGGTACGAGTTTTTCCTGACCGGCTTTAGAGTCCTGGAAATAACGGTCAGCAGAACCTGTTGCACCCGCCATTGCACCCAATGAACCCATACCACGGTAAGCCTTGTAATAACGGCCCTGGAAGAATTCAACCTCACCCGGTGCTTCTTCAGTACCGGCCATCAATGAACCGACCATGATGGTGCTTGCACCGGCGCCAATTGCCTTCGCCATATCGCCAGAGAAGCGGATACCGCCGTCAGCAATTAAAGGAATCTGGTCTTTCAATGCATTGGCAACGCTGTCGATCGCAGAGATTTGCGGCATACCAATACCGGCAACAATACGTGTGGTACAGATCGAACCCGGACCAATACCCACTTTTACCGCATCCGCACCTGCATCAAGCAGGGCAAGCGCCGCATCACCAGTGGCAATGTTACCGCCAATCACCTGAACTTGCGGATAGTTGGCTTTTACCCAGCGTACGCGTTCAATCACGCCAGCAGAGTGACCATGGGCTGTATCGACAACAATGGCATCTACACCCGCTTCAACCAGTGCTTCAACACGGCTTGGCGTTTCTGCGCCAGTACCGACTGCCGCACCCACACGTAGACGACCGAGGTCATCTTTACAGCTGTTTGGATAAAGTTCCGCTTTACGGAAATCAGTGACCGTAATCAAACCTTTCAGTTCGTTGTTATCACCCACCACCAGTACTTTTTCAATACGATTTTTTTGCAGAAGGGCCTGGATATTTTCTTTGGATTCGTTTTCGCGAACAGTCACCAGACGGTCTTGACCAGTCATGATGTTGCTGACAGGTTGTTCCAGGTTGGTCTCGAAACGCGTGTCACGACCCGTCACAATACCGACCACTTTGCCATCTTTAACAACAGGTACACCGCTGATGTTGTTGGCTTGGGTAATTGCAATCAGTTCACGAACCGTTGTTTCCGGCGTTACGGTGATAGGATCTTTCACCATACCTGCTTCAAATTTTTTCACACGGCGTACTTCTGCAGCTTGCGCAGCGATATCCATGTTTTTGTGCAAGATACCGATACCGCCATTTTGTGCCATTGCAATCGCCATACGGGATTCAGTCACCGTATCCATAGCGGCTGACACAAGAGGAATATTTAGGTTAATGCCACGAGTGAGGCGTGTCTTTAAGGAGACATCTTTTGGGAGAACAGTTGAGTAGGCAGGGAGTAATAAGACATCATCGAAGGTTAGAGCTTCTTGAACGATGGTCAACATAACAGTCTCACTGGTAATTTCCGTGCGCTATTATAAACAAAAAAAACAGTTTTATTCATGCTAATTTCAAACAGCAATGCAAAATAAATTTACATTGCTGGATATTGGCCAACTTTTTTATTCAAAAACAGTGATTTTACTGCATGAATATTTAAATTTAGGCAAATACTCGATTAACAGACCTGATCAAAATCTTCATCATTGGTCGACTCAAAAGATTCAAGCGGCACAAAGGGGATCATGTGATGTGCCCGTCTTGCCTTGTTACATTGTTCATCGGCAATCTGCACTTCTTTACATGAGGAACTGCGTGCCTCATACATGCCACAGCTGACCTGCTTGCCTATTTCCCCTTCGAGTGCAATGCAACGTGGATTTTTTTGATTGGTTCCCACCATACATGAATACACTGCTGTCACCGGCTCAGTAAAGTGCTCGGGCATATGAATGCCTTCTGCCCAATAGAATGAGACACGGAAATAGGCGCAACATGCGCCACAGCTTAAACAGGCATCCTGTGTGGGTACTTGAGACAACATTTCTTATAGATTCTCGTCATCAAAAAAAGTTTTTTTGGGATAGAAAATATAAAAAATGTTGTTTTTTCACTCAAGAAAAATTTTTAATTTTTTTGAACTATTCAGGACAGGTGAATACAGTTTCATCCATTAAATCGACACCGCATTCCAGGGTTTCAATCCAGTCCAAAAATTGATTGATCTGCTCTTTGCCAATAAATGGCGTGCCATGCTGTGGCACAATCATTTCAACGTCCATGGTACGAACCATTTGCACCCAAAGACGGATCACTTTATTGCAACACATATAACGCTGATGGAAGCCTTTCATCTTCGGGATATGCGCAGCAAAATTCTCCAGCGGTTTAGACGCATCCTCAACCATGGATGCGCCCATATCGCCAGAAAACAGAATTTTGGCAATCGGGTCATAAAACTGGAAATTACCAACCGAGTGCAGGAAATGTGCCGGCACGGCAATAATGCTTGATTCACCCAATGGAATCACCTGACCATGGTCAGGCAACTCGACCAGACGATCCAGCCAGTTCCCTTTCATACGGTCACTCATGAAAGCCGAGTTCAAGTGCGGCAAGAAACGCGCCCATAATTTTGATGCCACCACCTTGGCCTCGGTGTAGACCAGCCAGCGTGGCATAGAGGTAATAATGTCGGGGTCCTGATGGGAGGCCATGACATAATCAAGATTGGTTAGACGAGTATATTTGTTCAGTTCCATCGTCAATGGAACATAGGTCAAGTCGCCCCCTGGATCCAGCACTGCAGCACGTTCATTGTCCAGGATTAGAAACTGGTTTGCCTGTACACCTTCACCTTTCACTAAACTGGTAAAACTAATACATTTATGCGTACCATTATCAAATAGTACCTGTGATGTGGTGCGATCAAACGCCATACCCATTCCCCAAAATATCGTTTTTAAACTAACTTTTTAATTCCTCTCAACATATAGGGATTCATGGGAATTTACAACAAAATAACACCTGAATATTGGTAGATTTATCAGCAAATTGTGCGGTATTTCACAATAAAAAATCCCGACAAAAATGCCAGGATTTTTTAACGCTATTCAAATTTAAAAGAAATAATGCTGAACCAGTGCTGCCACACCAATCACTAAAAACACAAGTGCGCCAATTTTATGAATTAGTGAAATCGGGAGTTTTTCCGCCAGTTTGTTGCCAATAAAGACTGCAGGAGCATTGACCAGCATAATGCCCAGCGTGGTTCCCAGTGTTACCCAGCCAATACTGTCAAAGCGCGCGGCAAGTGCCACGGTAGCAATCTGAGTTTTATCACCAATTTCTGCCAGAAAGAACAAAACAAACGTGGCACCAAAAACGCCATATTTTTGCCATTTATTAATGCTTTCAGTTTCATCATCCAGTTCATCTGGAATCAGCATCCAGGCCGCCATCGCAATAAATCCTAGGGAAACAATCCATAACAATACGGTCGGGCTCAGAACGGTTGTAATCCATTGCCCCAGGACAGCGGAAACACCATGGTTGACTACGGTCGCCAGGAAAATTGCGATCAGAATTGGGACAGGTTTACGGAAACGCGCGGCCAGCAGCAAAGCCAGCAATTGAGTTTTGTCACCCATTTCGGACAAGGCAACAACAGCTAAAGAAATCAGGAAGGCTGAAAGCATGATGTATTTCTCTGGCTAGCATAATAAAACCTGTGACTCACCCCTCCTGCTAGCCAAATTGAGCAGAGTGGTAAATCAAAGGTCTTGCCAACAAAAAGAAAATCATGATCAAAAAGATCATTTGGTTCTTTGCTATGATGACCATGTTCTGTGGAACAATTATGTTGACCATCACCTTTTTACATTGCGTAAAAAGCGGCTACTCCCCAATGAAGTGCATGCATTTTAAGCTGAAAGATAAAAATTTTCAAATGCCTTTAAAAATATCATTTCAGGATAACAATCGACCTTGTTATCCAGGGCAAAAATTGCATTAGAAATCATTTTAAGCCAAGCAGTATTTTACGCGGCTGTGTTCACCGTCTTATTCCTGTCATAGGAACAAGCCTGTGTGTTTCTCAATCTACCCACGCCTTTCATAAAAAAACCCTGCCGAAGCAGGGTTTTAACGAGTATGACGTAAAATTAGAGCAACAGGCTACGAATATCCGACAACAGTTTGGTCAGCTTATGGGTAAAGCGTGCTGCATCTGCGCCATTAATCACACGGTGGTCATAAGACAATGACAGCGGCAGCATCAGCTTAGGATCAAAACCTGTACCATTCCAGACCGGTTGCATGGTGGCTGGCGAAATACCCAGAATTGCCACCTGAGGCCAGTTCACCAACGGGGTGAATGCGGTACCGCCAATTGAACCCAGGCTGGTAATGGTGAAGTTTGCACCTTGCAAATCTTTCGGTGACAATTTCTTGTCACGTGCTTTCTTGCTCAGTTCACCCAGTTCAACTGCAATTTGCTTAATTGATTTTTGATCTGGATTACGCAGTACCGGCACAGTCAAACCGTCTGGTGTTGCCACAGCAATGCCCATATGGATTTCATTACGCAGCAATACCGATTTCTGGTCATCCGCTAAATGGCCGGCAAAATACGGCTCTTCCTTCAACAGATGCGCGACTGCTTTGGCAATAAAAGCCAGAATCGTCAGGCTAATACCCTCTTGTTTAAACTTGGCTTTGAGATCGCCGCGCCATGCTTCAAGTTCGGTAATATCTGCCAGGTCAAACTGGGTTACCTGTGGAATGTAGTTATTCAACGACAATTGCGGCACAGAAACCTGTTGCAGGCGGGTCATGGCTTTCACTTCACCACCGCCAAATGCCGAGAAATCTGGCAATGCAGGTAAACCAGAAACTTGCGCTACAGTCTGCGCTACCGGTGCAGCTTGAGGTGCGGTTAAGCGTGTTTTCACATAGGCAAACACATCTTCTTTCATCAAGCGATCATGGGCACCCGAAGCTTTGACTTCAGCCAAGACCACGCCCAACTCACGCGCCAGCTTACGTACCGCAGGACCTGCATAGACTTTGGCATTGGCAGCATTCTGCTCCTTGCTCAGCTTATCGGCCGATTGGACTGGTGCTTGTTCTACAGATGTAGCCGCTTGTGGCGCTGCTGCCGGAGCAGGTGCTGCCTTGACTGCGGGGGCAGCTTCAACTTTGGCTGGCTGAGCTACAGCAGCTGCCTGTCCTTTCGCTTCGATGCTTACCAAGGCCATACCTTGTGAGACATTTTGCCCCATTTGTACGTGAATGGCTTTAATCACCCCTGCCGATGAGCTTGGCACTTCAACCGTGGCTTTATCGGACTCAACCACAATAATGCTTTGATCCGCCTCGACCGTGTCACCGACTTGAACTAAAATTTCCGCCACTACAGCTTTGTCTACACCCAGATCAGGCACAGCAATTTCCACCTCTCCGCCTGGTGCAGAGGCTACAGGTGCCTGAACTGATGTTTCTGTTGTTGGCGCATTCACAGCAGCGGTTTCTTTAGAAGATGCTGTTGTAGAAGCCGTACTTGGCGCTGGTTCAGCAGCTGAAGATGCTGTTTTCACCTTGAGCAGAACCACACCTTCTTTGACCGTGTCGCCTGCCTGAACTTCAACGCTCTCAACTGTACCAGCAACGGTACTTGGCACTTCAACCGTGGCTTTATCGGATTCCACCACCACAATGCTTTGATCGACAGTGATTTCATCACCTACCTGGACCAGAATTTCGCCGACCAAGGCTTTTTCTACCCCAATGTCAGGGACTTGTACTTCAACCACTGAAGCGCTGCCGGCCGGAGTCTTCGCTGCTGCAGCTGCGGGTTGATGGGATGCCAGTTCCTGCATAATTTCCTGATCAGGCAGCGAGGTCGGCGTGTTTTCCGAAGTCTTTTGTGAAGCGTCTGCTTCTTGAACTTCAGTCGCGCCGGTTGAACCTTCCTCAGCTTCCAGTTCAATCAGTACCGAACCTTCTGAAACCACATCGCCTACTGCAACCGTAATACTTTTCACAATCCCTGCCGAAGTGCTTGGCACTTCAACAGAGGCTTTATCGGATTCCAGCAAAACCAGGCTGTCATCTACCGCGACGCTATCGCCCACTTTTACCAAAATTTCAGCAACGGTGGCTTTATCAACTCCAATATCAGGTGTTTTGATTTGCATGCTTAGTTCTCCTCACCTGATTGTTCTTTATAGTCCGCAACCGCCTGAACTTCAGGGTGTGCTTGAGGTGCCCAAGCGACTGGACGATCAGTATCAAGTTCGAAGCTGGAGATGGCATCTTTCACCAGACGCGCATCCACTTCGCCTTCATCGGCCAGTTTCTTCAAGGTTGCCACGACAATGTGCGCGGCATCCACACCGAAGTAACTACGCAAATTGCCACGGGTATCTGAACGGCCGTAACCATCGGTGCCCAAGGCTACGAATGGGCGGTTGTCTGGAAGATAGGCACGGATCTGTTCGCTGTAGGCACGCATATGATCGGTTGCAGAAACTACAATACCGTCAGTTTCACGCAGTTGTTGTGATACCCAGGATTCCTTCGCCTCTTCAGCCAATGGATGCAGACGGTTGTATTCTTCACACGCCATACCGTCACGTGCCAGTTCGTTGAAGCTGGTGACACTCCATACGTTCGAGTGAATCTGGTATTCATCACGTAAGATTTTCGCCGCTTTAATCACTTCCCGAAGAATCACACCTGAACCCATCAGCTGAACCGTGGCTTTTTCATCCTGTTCAAGCAGATACATACCGCGCTTAATGCCTTCTTCCACGCCTTGCGGCATTTCCGGATGCTCATAGTTTTCGTTCATGACGGTCAGGTAATAGAACACGCGTTCCTGATTGACATACATGCGTTGCAAGCCATCGTGTACGATGACCGCCAGTTCATAACCGAAACATGGGTCATAAGACACACAGTTCGGAATGGTATTGGCCAGAATATGCGAATGACCATCCTGATGTTGCAAGCCTTCACCGTTCAATGTGGTACGGCCCGCGGTTGCACCCAGCAAGAAACCTTGTGCCTGAGCGTCACCGGCTGCCCAGGCAATGTCACCAATACGCTGGAAACCGAACATCGAGTAGTACATGTACATCGGAATCATTGGCAGGTTATTGGTTGAATAACTGGTCGCCAAGGCTGCCCATGCACTCATCGCACCAGCTTCGTTAATCCCTTCCTGCAACATGTGACCATCTTTGGCTTCACGATAGTTCATCAGCTGTTCTTGGTCTTCAGGCGTATATTTCTGACCATGAGCAGCATAAATACCGAGCTGACGGAACATGCCTTCTAAACCAAAGGTACGGGCTTCATCCGGTACGATCGGAACCACGCGGTCTTTAATTGCTTTTTCTTTCAGTAATGCAGAGATTAAACGCACCATCACCATCGTCGTTGATTGCTGCTTGCCATTTGAACCTTTTAATACGGCATCAAAGACAGACAGATCAGGAATCGCCAATGATTCACTTTCTTTACGACGCGCTGGTAAATAACCACCCAACGCTTCACGACGTGCCTTCATATATTTAATTTCAGGCGAGTTTTCACTTGGACGGTAGAATGGAACTTCTTCAAGCTGTTCATCGGTAAATGGCAGGTTGAAACGGTTGCGTACATACTTTAATGATTCAAGCTGCATTTTCTTGATTTGATGCGTTTTATTGACCGCTTCAATTTCTTCGGACAGACCATAGCCCTTAACCGTTTTTGCCAGAATGACGGTCGGCTGACCATTGGCCTGGGTTGCCGCGGCATAGGCTGCAAACACTTTGTACGGGTCATGTCCACCGCGGTTCAGATTATCAATATCTTCATCGCTTAGGTTTTTCACCAGTTCTTCAGCTTCTGGATATTTGCCAAAGAAGTGTGCACGGGTATACGCGCCACCTTTCACTTGATAACGCTGGTAATCCCCATCCACCGCCTCTTCCATCACGGCTTTTAAAGCACCGGATTCATCTTTGGCAAGCAGCGGATCCCAATGACGTCCCCACACCACTTTAATCACGCGCCAGCCGGCACCACGGAACAAGGATTCCAGTTCCTGAATGATTTTACCGTTACCGCGAACAGGACCATCCAGACGTTGCAGGTTACAGTTCACCACCCAAATCAGGTTGTCCAGCTTTTCACGACCGGCAAGAGAAATTGCACCGAGACTTTCCGGTTCATCCATTTCACCATCGCCGAGGTAAGCCCAAACCTTACGGTCTTCTTCTTTAATCAGGCTACGGTTCATCAGGTATTTCTGAATATGCGCCTGGTAGATCGACATGATCGGACCCAGACCCATCGATACGGTCGGGAACTGCCAATAATCCGGCATCAAGTAAGGATGCGGATAACTTGGCAAACCATTGCCACCGACTTCACGGCGGAAATTGTTCAGTTGCTCTTCAGTCAAACGGCCTTCCAGGAATGAACGTGCATAAATCCCTGGCGCACAGTGACCTTGGTAATAGATCATATCGCCACCAAAGTGGTCGCTATTGGCGCGGAAGAAGTGGTTAAAACCAACATCATACAAGGTTGCAGAAGATGCAAAGCTGGCCAAGTGACCACCCAGGTCGTCACCGGTCTTATTGGCACGCAACACCATTGCCAAGGCATTCCAGCGAATCAGGGCACGGATACGGCGCTCCATATCCTGGTCGCCTGGCATAGCCGGAGTTTCTTCAACTGAAATGGTATTAAGATAAGGAGTATTTAGACGCTGAATAGGAACATGCTTGGCAATCGCGCGCTGATAGAGCTTTTCTAACAAAAATGCAGCACGCTCTGTACCCATATGCTGTAAAACCGAGTCAAATGCATCTTGCCATTCTTGGGTTTCTTGCGCGTCGGTATCACCATAAAACGCCATATTTCACCTATTCCTTGAGCTTATTTATAGTCTCTATATGTACCATACTTTAGAGGGCATCAGTTATCGCTACAGCTGAATACGGAATACCACTATTATTTAGATAATAAATACTCGTTGACCATTCTTTACGCAATAAAACAAAAAACCGCCAATAAAGGCGGTTTTTTATACAATAACTATTCTCTTGAATGATACTATTATATTCGAAAGCTCTAAAGGTCCTAGAGTTACTCTTTAACGAATATACAAATCTGTATTTATCAACTTATGGCAACATTGCTAAATAAGTTGATGGATTTTTGCGTTGTCCATCTTTCACGACTTCATAATGCAAATGTGGACCGGTACAACGACCCGTGCAACCCACATTGGCAATATGTTCACCAGCTTCTACGCGATCCCCAACACGGGCAATCAAACGTGATGCATGTGCATAACGGGTCAAATAACCGTTGCCATGATTAATTTCTACGTATTGACCATAACCTGTACCCCAACCTGATTTGGTCACTACACCCGGGCCAGTGGCATAAATAGGCGTACCGCTTGGTGCGGACAAATCCAGACCAGAGTGATTTTCAGCGCGACCGCCCATGGTACGTCCGCCAAAGTTGGAACTCACACGTTTCATGTCTGGAAGAGGATGAGACACCAACCAGGAATAAGCATTGCCAGAATAAGTTTTTGAGCTGGTTGAACGATATTTTTTCGCTAAAGATTCATTGTTTAATTCAATTGTTTTTTCACGCAATTGAACATTCATTCTGGTTTCAGCAGGAAGATCAATATCGTTTGATTCTGCATAAGAACCTTGCGCCAAAGTACGGGTCAATTGTTCAATGCGATCTTCCGATGCATTGTTAGAGCTAGGAGTTAATTCAACTAAATCTGCAAAAGCTACAGATGCGGCAGAAGCTGCCAATGAAAACGCTAATAAAATACGTCGCGTATGCATAAAAAACCTCTTTTAACTGTTCTTAGTCAATGTCCTTGCGTGATCTCTTCCTTGATATCCACTAAAAGAAGTGCGTAAGATTAAGACACAAGTATGTAGGAACAATGTATGTCGGAACCAGTGAACGTCTTTCAACAAACAAGAAAACACTTAAAAACAGGAAACTTTACGTTTCTCTCTACACAAGTTGCTGCATGGCAGAAACTTACAAAACTCATTCAACCGATATTGCCCCAACCAGAGCAATGGCAAGTTGTTTGTTATCAACATGGCATTTTGACGATAACGGGTGCAAATCAGGCCATGATTAGCCAGCTTGCCTATCTTCAAAAGCAATATATCGCCCAATTGTTACAATTACCTGAATTTAAAGACTTACAAAAATTGCAAGTACGATTAAGAATTCAGACGCAAGCCCCTCCAAAACCCCAATCTCTGTCCCGATCCCTTAGTCCAGATACTCAAGACTTACTTCGTGGTGCTGCCGACTTTGTAAGTGACCCTAAGCTTAGCCAAGCTATGCTACGTTTGGCAAGAAATAAAAAGTAACCAATACAGGCATATCTTTGAATTAAGAAATAAAAGATGTGAACTGCTTAACATTTCGTTTTGTTATATTATAACACTTAAATTAAAAGACAATAACTTATGTCACACTTACATAAGAAATTGGACACTGTTTAATGTCATCAAATGTTACAATTTCGTAATTACTTGGATCACTTTTAACATTGCGTAATAATTGATTATTTAATGCATGTCCGGACTTATAGCCATCAAATTTGGCAATAATCTGGTGTCCCAAGAGATATAAATCTCCGACTGCATCCAGAATTTTATGACGTACAAATTCGTCCGAGAAGCGCAGCCCTTCTTCATTGACCACCCCGGTTTCATCGACACCAATTGCATTTTCCAGGCTGGCGCCTAAGGCCAGATTATTGGCTTTTAGATAGTCCAGATCTTTCATAAAACCGAAAGTACGGGCTCCACTGACTTCGTAAACAAAGGTTTCGGTAGAAAAATCGATGGTTGCGGACTGATATTCTTTTTTAAATGCCGGATGATCAAAATCAATGGTAAAGTTAAGCTGGAAGCCGTCATAAGGATGAAATACTGCACGTTTATCATCAATTAACGCTTCAACATGTTTTAAAATTCTTATAAATTTTTTCGGTGCGTCCTGTTCTTGTAATCCGCCTTGCATGAGCAAATAGATAAATGGACCCGCACTACCGTCCATAATCGGAACTTCTGAAGCCGAAACTTCAATAATCAGGTTATCAATTCCCAGTCCGGCAATCGCACTCATGACATGCTCAATGGTACCGACTTTGGCATTGTCCTGAACCAGATTAGAGCACATGAACGCTTCTTGAATCAGCATGGCATCTGCAGGAATATCTACCGGCGGATCTAAATCGATACGTCGAAATACAATACCCCCATCCACATGGTGCGGCACAAAGTTAATTAAGACTTTTTGCCCACTATGAAGACCAATACCGCTCGCTTTCACGACACGCTGTAGGGTACGTTGTTTCAACATGTTTTTCTATCATCTGCTCATCAAACCGCTATACGTTAGCATATTTAGCCATTGATAAAAAATAAAAAGGTAGTCGCAAGACTACCTTTTCTGTTGAATTTGTGCAGTCTGCACAAATTTAGCATTATTTACGTTGCTGATTTTTCAAGTAATCTTGAATACTCATTGGCGTTGGACGTGATGAACCAACGGCAGGAGCAGGTGCCGTTGCCGCTTCATTTTGCTGACGTTGAATGGCTGGCACATCATCATCTTCCACGACAGCTTGTGCTGTATGATTGACTGGACGTGTAGCAGACTGCACTGCTGGACGTTTTACCGTATCTGCCGAGTCCGCAGAATTACGGGTCAAACCGGTTGCAATCACAGTAACACTGATTTCATCACGCGCATCCGGATCAAAGACTGTACCGTAGAACACCTGACCTTCGTCCAGATCGACAATCTGGTTGACGACATCGGTAATTTCTTCAATTTCACCGAAGGTCACATCATCACCACCAGTCACGTTAATTAAAATGCCTTTGGCATTCATAATGGTGACGTTATCCAGTAATGGACTACGAATAGCCTGTTCAGCTGCCTGACGTGCACGAGTTTCACCACGACCTGAACCCACACCCATCATGGCATAGCCACGCGTACTCATGGCAGTTTTCAAATCGGCAAAGTCAAGGTTGATATGACCTGGACGAACCACCAGATCAAAGATACTGCGTACCGCATTTAACAACACATCATCTGCTTTTTTGTACGCATCTTTCATTGAAATGTCGCGGAAGACTTTAAGCAAACGCTGGTTAGGAATAATAATCAGTGAATCGACATGCGCTTCCAGAGCCTCAATGCCTTTTTCAGCAGACTGTTGACGACGCTTGCCTTCAAAGTTAAACGGAGTCGTCACCACACCTACGGTCAAAATACCCATTTCTTTCGCAATTTCAGCCACAACTGGTGCAGCGCCTGTACCTGTACCGCCCCCCATACCTGCGGTAACGAATACCATGTCGGTACCTTCCAGGTGTTGGCGAATCAGTTCACGGCTTTCTTCAGCAGCAGTCTGGCCCACTTGAGGATTTGCCCCTGCACCCAGACCACGCGTGCTTTGTTCACCTAATTGAATTTTGAATTGCGCATTCATACGGTCTAAAGCTTGTTTGTCGGTATTGGCACAAACAAATTTTACCCCTTGAATGTCGGATTCAAGCATGTGTTGCACGGCATTACCACCAGCACCACCAACACCAAATACAGTGAAACGGGCTTGACCGTTGCTATCGTTTTGATCATCTTCTAAAAATTCAAATGAGGCCATGACCTTTGGATTTCCTAATTCGTAATTGGCAGTCACTTAAGCCCGTATACTGCCTTGATCTTAATAAAAATTGAGTTTAGGATGCTGTCCAACCACACGCTTGTCAAGTGCAAGCCGTTAGACGTACAACTTCCTTACAATATTCCCAATAAATTTCACTTAAAATATCGATTTTAACTGATTGTTTAATGCTGACCACGCCCGACCGACCCGCTTAAAAACACTCAGTTTTTCAGGGTCTGTCGCTTCTACAATGGTATCTTGTGTATCACTTTGGCTAAACATCAACAAGCCGGCAGCAGTCGCATACTGTGAACGACGTAAAGCGGCCTGATTCTGTTCATCAGTATGTACTTGCACCGGCGGATTGCCTAAATGCGCTGATACCCCCAACATATGACGCGCCAGATTCACCATACCTTCAATTTGACTGGCATCACCCGTCAGAACCACACCATGATACAAACCATGAATGGCCCCATTCCGCTGTAACTCCTGGTGAACCTGGGTCAGAATTTCTTCATAACGCGCAATAATGATTTCCGCCAATTCAATACGGCTAATGGTCTGTGGACCATCAATACCCTGAAATTGAATCATATGGTCAGGCTTGACCACTTTCAGGTCAACACAGCCATACAACAATTTCAGCCGTTCAGCTTCTTCGGTGGTGGTTTGCAATACGGCAGCAATATCACGGGTGACATGCTCTCCCCCGCGTTGCAAGGTATGTGTCAATGCCAGGCGACCATCCAGATACACGGCAATATTGGTGGTACCCGCACCGATATCGACCAAGCATACTCCATATTCTTTTTCGTCTTTCAGCAAACTGGCTTCAGCAGTCGCCAGACAGGAGACCACCATTTTCTCCACGCCAATATTGGCCCCTTTCAGGGCACGGTCCAGATTCTGCATGGTGCTGATCGGCAACATCATGAGCTGATAATGCCCCACCATACTATGCGCAGACATGCGAATCGGATTTTGCACCCATTCAGCAGAATCGTCCAACTCAAAACCTAAAGGTACAGCACTCACCAGATAATGGTCTGAAGTCAAATGACTGGCTTTAGCCAACTCGAGTGCACGAACCACTTCGCTTGTTGTAATTGTATGGTCGCTATTTTCAATCGGAGTACGGCCTGAAGCATAAAAACTTTTTAATTCTGCGCTTGGAATGGAAATCCAAGCGGAATGCACCCGGCATTCAGCCATATCTTCTGCTTCTTGTACGGCATTTTTAATTGCAGTGATGACCTTGTCTAGACTTACAATTTTTCCTTTATTCATGCCTCGGTTACGAGCGGTTGCCATCCCAATCACTTGGATATTGTCTGGCGCATGTACCTTACCAATCAAAACTGAAACTTTGTGTGTCCCAATGTCAATCGCAACAACCGAGGGAACAGCTTCATTCATTATCTACTACTACCATTACGTGTTTAGTTAATTTATGGCCTTAAGCCTCTATTTTATATAAAGCCGCCCAATTATGGCTTTACCGTTCTTGTATCTGCAATGCTTGTGTCATCAATCGTTACAACAAAATGACCATTTACAATATTCGGAGGTGCTGCATTCTTCCATTGTATGGCCATTCCGTTTCTATAACGCAAGTCTACTGACGAAATTTTAGCCCAAACCGGTTTTAAATCACTTTGTGCCAGATGACTCAAGCGTTGAAGTTTACCCATGGTCTGATCCTGATCGACAATAATGCGCAAACCTGAATCAAACTGCATGAACCAGGTCATACGTTCTGTTAAATATAATTCTTTTAAGCGAATGTTGACCGGCAGGAACAACTGATTAATTTCATTGTAACGACGCATCATCATTTTTGACTGAGAAGCAGGACCATGCAACAAAGGTAATTTCTGGTTATTCTGCGGCACCACTTCTGTAAAAATATCGCCACTATCACTCAACAGTCGTCCGGTTCCCCAACGAGCAATGGCATGACGGGGCATCACTCGTACACGAATTGAATTTGGCCATGCACGTGAAACCACCACGCGATCCACCCAAGACAACTCTAAAGCCTGATCCCGGATTTTTTCCAGATCAGAGGTAAAATAATTTTCTGTAACCTTGGGTGCAACATGGGTCATGACCTGGCGATTTTCAGCCTCTGAGCGGGTACCCACCACACTCAGTTTGGCCACCCGCGCATCAGTCATGACACCATACAGACCATATATCCCCACAGCCAATACCACAAGTGCAACCAGCATCAACAACCAGCCACCCAGATTCGTAAGCTTTTCCTTACGTGTAGGTGGCTTATCATGAATGGAGGTAATTGCCGCTCGTTTACGGCGCATTGAAGCAGGGAGTTGAGCCATATTCTAGTGAGCCGCAGCCGTTAAAGTCTGTTCTAAAATCGCCACACACAACTCATCAAAACTATAGCCTACAGCTTTGGCAGCCTTGGGTACCAGAGAATGACTGGTCATGCCTGGAACAGTATTCACTTCCAGTAACCAGAAGTTGCCCTGTTCATCCTGCATGGCATCAATACGGCCCCAACCGCTGGCACCGACGGCCTGAAAAGCACGCAAACATAAAGCCTGCAAACGTTTTTCTTCTTCCTCGGTTAAACCGCAAGGGATACCGTACTGCACATCATTACGGTTGTACTTGGCCTCATAGTCATAGAATGCCACATCTTTTGGCGGTTCCAGGCGAATGATCGGCAAGGCCTGACCATTTAAAATCACAATGGTAAATTCACGGCCAGTGATCCATTTTTCTGCCATCACCACGGCATCATGTTCAGTCGCCTTGGCGATCGCATCCGCAAAGTCTTCCTTGCGTTCAACTTTACTCATACCAATACTTGAACCTTCATGTACCGGTTTGATAATAAATGGCAGACCAATGCTATCAATAATTGCATCCAGGTCAGAGTCTTTGGTCACAATACGATAGGGTGCCGTTGGCAGTTCCGAACCTTGCCAGACCTGCTTGGTTTTTACCTTGTCCATGCCAATCGCAGAACCCTGCACACCAGTACCGGTATAAGGAATATTCAACCATTCCAATGTGCCTTGGATTTGACCGTCTTCCCCACCGCGACCATGCAAGACAATAAAGGCACGGTCATAGTTGACCAGTTCAGTTACACTACGCTCTTGCGGGTCAAAAGCTTCGGCATTCACCCCCGAACGCACCAATGCTTCAAGCACAGCTTGACCACTATCTAGAGAAACCTCGCGCTCAGCTGATTTACCACCAAGCAATACGGCAACTTTGCCGAATTTTGAAGCATTTGCCACGTTTATATCCTTAAACTTTATAACTGAACGATCACATGCAAAAACACACAAAGTGATTATTTTAAATACAAATTATTTTGTGCAAGCTCAACCGAGATCGCACCCACATTACCTGCGCCTTGCGTTAATAACAAGTCATTCGCCTGTAACACCTTTTGCATCGCGTTTTGTAAATTGCCATCTACAGGGTCAATCAAAATCGGCTCAACATCGCCACGCAAACGGATACTGCGTGCCAGACTGCGACTATCGGCTCCGACAATCGGCTTTTCGCCTGCAGGATACACTTCTAACAATAACAATTGGTCGACTTGTGACAATACATCGACGAAGTCATCAAAGCAGTCACGGGTACGGGTAAATCGGTGTGGCTGGAACATCATCACCAGGCGGCGATCTGGATGACTTTGACGCGCCGCTTTAATGGTGGCCTCGACTTCCTTAGGATGGTGACCATAGTCATCGACCAATTTAACATTGCCATCTGCAACTTCAAATTCACCTTGAACCTGGAAGCGACGGCCTACACCGCTAAAACCCTCTAATGCACGGCAGATCGCACCATCAGAAACACCTTCATCGGTTGCAATACCAATTGCCGCCAAGGCATTCAGCACGTTATGCAGACCCGGCTGGTTGACCGTCACACGAAGTGGTTCACGGTTTTTACGCAGCACGGTAAAGTGAGTACGCATACCATCCTGATCAACATCAACCGCACGGATGTCATTGTCTTCGTTAAAACCGTAAGTTAAAAGGGGACGGCCAATACGTGGCATAATTTCACGAATGTTGGCGTCATCACCGCAGACCACAGCCAAACCGTAGAATGGAAGTTTCTGCAAGAACTGCACAAAGGTATCTTTCAGGACATCAAAGCTGCCGCCATAAGTATCCATATGATCCGCATCAATATTGGTCACAATGGTGGCCATAGGCTGCAAGTGCAGGAATGATGCATCTGATTCATCCGCTTCAGCCACGATGTAACGGCTGGCCCCCAGTGCCGCATTGACACCGGTACGGTTCAGCAAACCGCCGATCACATAGGTTGGATCAAGATTTTCTTCCGCCAGCATACAAGTCACCAAACTTGTCGTGGTGGTTTTACCATGCGTACCGGCAACGGCAATACCGTGACGGTAACGCATCAGCTCACCCAGCATCTCTGCACGGCGAACCACGGGAATACGGCTTTCAATGGCGGCCTTGATTTCTGGGTTTTCAGGATCAATCGCGGTTGAAACCACCAGGACATTGGCATCTTTAATATTTTCTGCCGCATGGCCAATATAGACCTTGATGCCGTTTTCTTCGAGTTGAGCCGTGGTTTTAGAGGCTTTAATATCGGAGCCCGATACTTTGTAGCCCTGGTTTTTCAGTACTTCTGCAATGCCACACATCCCTGCACCGCCGATCCCCACAAAATGAATGTGTTTGATACGGCGCATTTCAGGCACTTTGATTAACTTTTTTGCTTGGTCAGCAGGAGTAGATGGAGACATATATTACTCTAATTTTACAATTCTTGAATTAAACGAACCACGTGTTGGGTTGCATCTGGTTGAGCCTGTTGACGTGCCTTGACTGCCATTTCAGACAACAACTGGCGATTCATCAACGGGGCTAAAAGTTCTTTTAATCTGTCTGGAGTTAAAGTGGCTTGTGGGCAAATTTTTGCCGCACCAGTTTTGGCTAAAAATCCGGCATTCGCCGTCTGGTGATCATCGACCGCACTTGGCAGTGGTACAAAAACGGCTGCCACCCCTGCCGTTGCAATTTCTGTCACGGTTAAAGCACCGGCACGGCAGATAATCAGATCGGCATCCGAATAGGCTTTGGCCATATCTTCAATAAAAGGCTGTACTTCCACCTCTAGTGATGCAGGCTTATCTACATAACGTGCCTGGGTCGCCTCGGCATGGTTTTGACCACATTGATGATACACATTCAATGGTACATTCAGCTGTTTTAAAGCTTCCGGTACACGTTCATTCAATGCTTGCGCACCGAGTGAGCCACCGACAATTAAAATACGTAGCGGCAAACCCGCTTTCTCACGTTCCTGATAACGCCAAGACGGGCTTAAAATTTCAGTAATTTCTTTACGTACCGGATTGCCGGTGGTCACAATTTTTGCACTTTCAGGAAAAGTGTCGGGAAATGCCTGACACACTTTTTTTGCAATACGCGATAACTGGGTATTGGTGAAACCGGCAATGGCATTTTGCTCGTGAATAATCACGGGAATACCCAAGGCACGAGCCGCCAAACCACCGGGACCGGCCACATAGCCGCCAAAACCGGCCACAGCATCGACCTTAAGCTGTTTCATATAACGCATGGCGCTTAGGGTGGCTTTTAAAATTTTAAACGGTGCCAATAACTTACGCACGGCCCCATTCCCACGTACGCCCTGAATATCAATCTGGTAAATTGGAATATTATGATTCTTTAATAAGCGGTTTTCCATGCCGGTCGGTGTTGCCAGCCAGGACACTTCAATTCCCTGCTGCTGTAATTCTTTGGCAACAGCAAGTGCTGGAAAAACATGCCCACCGGTTCCGGCAGCCATCATCATTACATGTTTCGGCTTTGTTTGCGTTGCTTCGGTCACAGTCTAATTCTTCAATTCTAAAATAGGAATAACGAAATTTGATTTTAAGCTAACAATTGTAATCACAAACGCATAACCGTGAAAGGTTATTTACTTTTTTTCAACATGCGTTTGATTGTTTTTTTCTTCAGATTTTAAAGTTTAAACTAGTTTTATTGATAATCGAGCAAAATATATATTTTTTAAGTAATTTTGCGACCTGTTTTTTTGAACACCCCGTAAATTCCTGTCCCTTTAGTATTCCAAAATAACAAGCAAGAAAAGGAACGAATCAAACAGAATAAAAAAAGAGCTCCCATGAGGAGCTCTTTTAAAAAATAAGACTTAAGCTTGCAAACCTGCTTCCAGAACGGCAAATAAATCATCGGCAATGGAAGTCCCAAACTGGCTATCAATTTCACGGATACAGGTTGGACTGGTCACATTAATTTCCGTCACGTAATTGCCAATCACATCCAGACCGACAAAAACCAGGCCTTTTTCACGTAAGTAAGGCCCTACTTTTGCTGCAATGGCTTTGTCATTTTCTGAAAGTGGACGAGCTTGCCCCAAGCCACCTGCCGCCAGGTTGCCGCGCACTTCGCCATTTTGCGGAATACGGGCCAGGCAGTAAGGTACTGGTTCACCATTCACCATCAGGATACGTTTATCGCCCTCGACAATTTCCGGAATATAACGCTGCACCATAATCGGTCGGGTACCATTATTGGTCAGCATTTCAATGGTCGATCCAATATTGATGCCATCTTGATACAAGCGGAAAATGCCTGTGCCGCCCATTCCATCCAGTGGTTTGACAATTACATCGACGTGTTCTTTCAGAAACTCGCGAATCAAACCTTCATTTGAGGTCACTAAAGTCGGTACCTGAAGTTCCGGGAACTGGGTCGCAAACAGTTTTTCATTACAGTCACGCAGGCTTTGCGGCTTGTTAATAATCCACGCCCCTTCACGCTCGGCCTGTTCCAGAATATATGTGGTATAAACAAAGTTCATGTCGAAAGGCGGGTCTTTACGCATCAGCACCACGTCATAAGCCGCGATCGATTCTTTTTTCTTTTCACCCAATTCATAATAATGGTTATAGTCTTCAAACACTTTCAGCGGTGAAATCAAACCGAAGGCTTTACCTTGATCGATGTATAAATCTTGCTGTAATGCATAACCCAACTCATGTCCACGACGGCTGGCAGCCCAGAGCATGGCCATAGAGGAATCTTTTTTCAGGTTTACATTTTCAATGGGATCCATCACAACAAGTACGCGCATATCGATCTGCTCATGTATTTTTAAATTGAGAAAAGTATAGCGGAGTTTAATCTTTCTTTTTTCTCAATTTTAGTAAAGCTTGTATGGAATACTTTGAATACTGACAGGAATACTTTATGCAACAAGCCATTATTGGATTTCATCTAGATGAAGAAAATCATTGGGTCGCAGACCTGGCCTGTGGTCATACGCAACATGTGCGACATAATCCGCCCTGGCAAAACCGCCCTTGGGTCATGACCGAGCAGGGTCGAAAGGAGAAAATCGGGATAATGCTGGAATGCAAGAAATGTGAAGAACCAGATTAATGCTTTCTCATATAAAGTTCAGATAAAGCATAAATAATAAGATATTTATCTAAAATATAATATTACAATTTTCTTTAGCCATGCCAGAAGAATGATTTTTATTCTCAATTACATAAATTAAAAGAGTTTAAAACCCCAAAAACAGATCATTTAAATTAACCATTTAAAAATAAAACCTCAATTCAACATATTCACCCCTGTTAAATCAAACTCTATATAATAAAAAAAATAATGATTTGACCAGATATTATAATCAACTTTATTAATTTTTTATTTAAGCCCCTACTATTAAATTATTTCCCATATAGAATAAATCACATTTACCCCTTAAAATAAAAATTAGCAATCTATTAAACATTTATTTACTTTCATTAATTTAAGGCGCAAGATTCTTAAAAATATGTTTAAGATTATCCAGCATTTTCTCAATTTGTAGGGGAGTTAAACCATCAAAGGACTGTTCTAATACAATCAGGCTGAGATCATTAATTTTCTGAATTGTTTGTTGTCCTTTCTCTGTTAATAATACTCGAGTAATTCGGGCATCCTTCTCACAGCAATAAGTACTCACCAATCCTTCGTCTCTTAAGCGATAGATCACTTTAGTGGTGGTCGACATTTTAGAAATCAACATTTCCGACAGATCAGATACGCTGGCTTTATTTTTAGATTTTAATGCCAGCAAGACACGACGGCGTGAATTATCTAAACCATATTTCTTTAATGCATGATCAACGTTTTGTATATATTGAGCATGCACTTGAGTAATCCAGTGATATAGAGAATTTTCTAAATTAAAATCTGCAGAGCCAGATAAAAACCTATTGTACTTTTTTGCCACGACCTCACCTCTTTTAACCCATTAGGACCATTAAAACTCTTTTAAAATGCATTTTATTTTTTTTCTCTTTAATCTTTGTTACATTTTACCCACTCAATATCTGCGATTCATTATCCCCCTTCTACTCTCTTTTTAAAATTAACTCTCTAATTCTTTTTTGCTTCTGCGAGCCTCTTTTTAATAAAAAGAATTAGAGAGTCCAATTTCAGGCACAGTTCCCTTTTATATTTATTTATTGTTATTAGGCAAAATGATTAAATCACTTTAATGGTTAAATGATCTATCACAAAAAATACCATTTTATTTTTGCAGATGTGTAAAAATGTGACAGAGTTAACATTAATTTATTTTGGAAAAATCGTCTATTTTCTACAATTTTTAGCTTATTAAAATAAGTTTAAATTGAGTTTATGAATTTTTTTATATTTTTTGATAAAAATAAAATACTGTTTAATTTCGTATTTTTACATATTAAAATTTTATACTTTTAGAGTATAAAGTTGAAAAAATAAAAGAAAAATAACATTTCTTTACTTTCTCACAATATGCATTTTGTATAGTTTGTTGAATATTCACTAATTTATTAGATATCTTTATTAAAATAAATTTAAAGCAGAATTTTTGCTCGGAAATAGCGAATTTTCTGAGGGGCAAAATTAAAAAAGGGCTATCCGTCAACGGAGCCTGAGGAAAGAAGAATTTTCTTTTAATCTTTTCCCGTCTTAGCGCTGAATAAGTTAAAAAATGATCAAAAGGAAGCACAGGGCTCACTGCTGTCCCATAGTTTACTTTAAATAAAAAAACCTGAGTCCGAATAGTTAAAATATAAGTGCGAACAAACACTTTAACGACCAAGGACTCAGGTTTTGTCACATCAGA